>JASDTK010000351.1:0-1352 GCA_041891555.1 Oscillospiraceae bacterium | reverse complement strand
AACTCGTCGGCAGCGTCATCTGACTATCCCCTGCGAGAATGTGTATAAGAGACAGACATTGCTTATAAGAAAAGGCAAGCCCGTGGGCTTCAGAGTCGTTTCGGCGCTAATGTTGCCGCTGTTTCTCGGGTCGATTTATCATCTGTTTTCAGTCGGCACGGAAATAGAGTTCTCAAAATCTATAATCTCCGTTCTTTATAAAAGCGGACAGGAGATGACGAGCGGTGGCGTGCTCTCGGGGCTTCTCGCTATGGGACTTAAATCCGCTGTCAGTATTTATGGCGCGGCTCCGGTCTTCACTGTCGGACTCATCTTCTTTGGAATGAACTGTGTAGGGCTGACCGTGCCCAAACTCATTGACAGCTACCGTAATCGCTCACAATATGAGCCGATTCCCGATAATACTCAGAATCTCAGACCGATTTCTGCACCCGCTATGCAAGACAACGCAAGAAACCCTGCTTCATTTGGAAAGAAACACATAAAAGCATTTGATATACCGCTTGACGAGGCAAATTTGAAAAATGACGACTACGTAGAGGAAAAGGTCGGATTTTTCAATACTAAACCTCGCGTTAAAACACCGGATCAGATTTTATCGCAGGAGGGGGGAAAACCTTTTTCGGCGGGCCAAAAAACAGCAAGGCGCGGCGCTCCCACGGATAATGTAAAGCCTCTCTCCGTTGAAGAGGCGGCCGCCGTGGCCGGTGTTTCACAGCTGACAAGCGAAGGCGCGGGCGTAAGCTCGGCAATCAAGAAGATTTCGCATGACGAGGTCGAGGCCGAAACAGAAGAGATTACGAAGACCATTGAAAAAACGATGGAGGAAAGCGCCGAGGTATACAGATACCCGCCGGTATCGCTTTTGAGCACCGCCGGAGCGAGAAACAACATCGACGGCAGGGAGGAGATATCCCTCAACCGCGAAAGACTCGAAAGCACAATAAGAAGCTTCGGCGTGAGCGGCGCTATCACGGGCATTACGCGTGGGCCAACGGTAACGCGCTACGACCTTGAGCTTGAGCAGGGCGTTAAGCTCGCAAAATTAACAAATCTCGCGGGTGATCTGGCACTTTCGCTAGGTGTCACGAGCGTTCGCATTGCGCCGATTCCGGATAAGATTTCAACTGTAGGCATCGAGGTTCCGAACAAGCTTATCAGTATGGTATACCTTCACGATATTATTGATTCGCCGTCTTTTAAAACCGCGCAGTCCAAGCTCAGCTTTGCCATAGGTGAGGACATCGGCGGCAATGCAATCGTCGGTAATATCGCAAAATTGCCTCATATGCTTATCGCGGGGACGACGGGTTCCGGTAAATCGGTCTGCATGAATTCACTCATCATTAGCC
>JASDTK010000350.1:0-1357 GCA_041891555.1 Oscillospiraceae bacterium | reverse complement strand
GCTCTATACAAATAACAAATGTCGGGAGAGGAAAACCTACTCCCGACATTTTATTTTTACCGGAGGGAAAAGTCTTATTTTTGTGACGCGGCTGAGCCGCCAGATGCTCAGTGAAAAATTAAAGATTTCCTCAAAGAAGATGATGCCGATATATCCGTTCAGCGCAAAATGCGGCAGGAGTATATAGACGAGAACAACTCCGAATAGAGCGTCCAGAATGTTGAAGCTCATGGACCAGAGATGCTGACCCAGACCCTTGAGACAGCCGTCCGTTACCATATCCATATACATTACAGGAACCAACAGAGAAAAAATTCGCAAATAGTATCCCGCGTCCTCGCTCTTATAAACTACCTTGCCGAGCGTTTCGGACAAAATATAAAGCATCAGGCCTATAAAAAGCGAAAACCCCAGCGACTTACGAAGCAGCGCGGAAACCATACTCGATATCTGTTCCTTTTTGCCGGAAACCTGGGCCGCTGTCAGTTCGGGAACGATGAGCTCCGCCAGCGCGGTTATGATGCAGGAGGGAAAAAATATTATCGGGAAGACCATGCCCTGAATAGTACCGTAGCCGGCAAGTGCACCGTTTGCCGAGTAACCGGCTTTCTTCAGACCACGCGGAACGAGAAGCTGCTCGAGCGTCGAAAGAGAACTGCGGGCATAAGCGGAAAGGGCGAGTGGCACTGCGATACTCAACATGCGCGCAGGCAGGCGGGGAGAGCTCTCAGTTCGCTTTCCGTGCTTTCTTCGGTCAAACAGAAAAACTGTGAGCATAAGCGCAAACGATAGGACCTCGGCCGAGCTGCTACCCGCGCAGACTGCCGCACAGCATTTTTCTAGGTCACCTTTAGGTGCAAGATCGAGGAAAATGACTACAAGTCCGATTCTGATGAGCTGCTCGATGACATTGATAATCGCGGCTTTATAGATGCGTCCGCTCGCGGTGAAATAGCCGTATATAACCGAGGACAGCGAGATAAAAGGAAGACTCAGGGACATTATTCGCAGCGAGAGAACGGTTCTGGCGTCTCCAACCCATAGAAAGCCGATTCGCTCGGCACTGAGATAGAGGATAAGCGCTGACGCTAAGCCGAAGAATAGACTGTAGGCAAGGCAAAGCCTCATGGCTCTGCCGACTCCGCCCGCACGTTCCAGTCCCAGCTCCTCGGAAATAAGGCGGGTGGAGGCGAAGCGGATACCCGAAATCGCTACTGTCGCGGCCAAAAAACCTACCGAACCGACAAGTCCATAAAGACCGACGCCCGCGGCGCCGATTCGGGAGACAAGCCACACCTGAAAAACGAGGGCGATACAACGCATGGAAAGCGAAGCAGTTGTCAGGATAGCTGTATCC
>JASDTK010000349.1:0-7597 GCA_041891555.1 Oscillospiraceae bacterium | reverse complement strand
CTACAGCAGGGATGAATTCCCGCCCCAGGATATGTGATGTATCGTCTGACCTCCGCAAGTGGTGTTGAAGACCTGGTCTTGCGCAACGGAAGCCTGTGAACCATGTCAGGCGGGGAACCGAGCAGCATTAAGCGGGTATCTCTGTGTGCCGCGAGGTAGCCGGGTTCGAGCTAACTGCCTAGGTAACGGGTATATCAATTTATTCAAAGGTGGGTGTGCAGTCTTGTCACGGGCCTTATTTTAGTTTATAATTTCATTGGATGAAATTATAAACTAAAATACTATTTAGCTATTTAGGCGCCGATGTGCCGGAATGGCTGTCAGCGTTTAAAATATGTGACCGCAAGGATAAGGGGGGACGGTATATTGTATCAGGCTCTATACAGAAAGTGGCGTCCCCGTACCTTTGACGACGTTGTAGGTCAGGAACATGTTACGGACACGCTGAAAAATCAGATTATTACAGGCAGGCTCAGCCATGCCTATCTCTTTATCGGTACTAGAGGCACGGGAAAGACCTCCTGCGCCAAGATACTGGCCAAGGCCGTCAACTGCGAGCATCCCGAAAACGGCAACCCCTGCAACAAATGCAACAGCTGTCTTGGTATAGACGACGGCTCAATCATGGATGTGGTCGAGCTGGACGCGGCCTCCAACAATGGTGTCGATAACGTACGCGCGCTGAGGGATGAGGCGATTTTTTCGCCTGCAATCGTTAAAAAGCGCGTTTACATCATTGACGAGGTTCATATGCTCTCGTCCTCGGCGTTCAATGCCCTTTTAAAAATACTTGAGGAGCCGCCAGAACACCTCATGTTCATTCTGGCGACAACAGAGCTTCACAAGGTCCCCGCAACGATACTCTCGCGCTGCCAGCGCCACAGCTTCAAACGAATAGAACCCGCTTCCCTTGCAAAGCGAATCAGCTATGTCGCGGAGCGGGAGAATATGAAGCTGGAGCCGAACGCGGCTGAGCTGCTGGCAAGACTGGCGGACGGTTCGCTGCGCGACGGACTTTCACTTCTCGACCAATGCTCAGGTCAAGAGACAATAACTGCCGAGAGTGTGCTTTCCGCCATGGGACTCTCGGGAAACCTCCGTATTGCGGAGCTTCTTGACGTAATATCCAAAGGAGATACAGCTAAAGCTATTATTATCTTTAATGGATTGTGGAACGACGGGAAGGCCCCCGCAACGCTGCTTTCAGAGCTTGGAAGCCTGATGAGAGACATACTGATGACAAAGGTTGCCCCCAAAGGCGGAGCCGAGCTGCTTTCGGGCGGATACGACAAAGGAACGCTCGACCGTTTTTTAAAAAGCATGACAGCGGAGGAACTAATTTGCGGCATTGACTCCATTCAGGCGCATATCGGTTCCCTTCGCGATGGGAGAGACCCGAAAACAACTGCTGAGCTGTGTGTTATCGGGCTCTGCGAGCCTCAGTTGGGGGACAGCACCGACATGCTCAAAAAGCGTATAGCAAAACTGGAGCAGATTATAGAAAGTCATGATGTATCTGATAAGAATACAATTCCTTTGAATATTAACAGCCAAATATCTCAAAAGTCGAGCAAGCCAGTTGATGAAGTACCTGTACAGGAATCCGTTCCAACTACTGAACCGGCAGAAGCGGATACAAAAAAGAATGTTTTTGAGGAAGAGCCGGAAACGGTAACGAGCATAGAGGCAGAGGAAACCACTTTTGACAAGGCGCCAAATTGCGGATTCTGGACGGAAATCCTTGCTGTTTTGAAAAAGACGATGCTTCCGGGACAGTATAACATTATAAGCAGTGAAGCTATGGCAAAGGCCGAGCTTCAGGAAGACAGCTTGACAGTCAGTGTTCCGAACGCCTTTGTCAAGGGACAGCTTGAACAGCCGCAGTCGATTGAATGCATCAAAGTGGCCGTGCAAGAGGTGACCGGCAGAGCGGTCAGAGTAAAAATAACCGAAAGCAAGCAGGTACAGACAGCGGGGACGGATAAGCTGGACGGACTTTCCAGATTCGGAAATGTAAAATTCGAATAATAAAATGAAATAAAGGATCATTAAACATACAGGAGGACTTATATTATGGCAAAAGGCGGGTTTCACGGCGGCTCTATGGGCGGCGGGGGCGGCTTCAATATGAACATGATCAAGCAGGCTCAGAAGATGCAGAGCGATATGCTGAAAATGCAGGAGGAGCTTGATAAAGCCGAGTATTCCGCGACAGCGGGCGGCGGAGTCGTTACCGCAGTGGTCAGCGGAAAAAGGGAACTTATCTCTCTCTCGATTGAGCCGGACGCTGTCGACCCGGAAGATGTCGAGATGCTCCAGGACATGATCATAGCGGCTGTCAACGAGGCGCTGCGCAAGGCGGAAATTGCCTCGGCGGAGGGTATGTCAAAGCTCACAGGCGGACTGAATCTCGGAAGCTTAGGACTATAAATAGTAAGAACTAATATAAATAAGCCACCGAACGCCCCTCGTCAGAGGACATGTTTGGTGGCTTGTTTTATGCTATTGTTATATTAATTAGATAAATTTGATGAATCATTATCTTTTGGAGATAACTATTACTCTGCAACCTTGCCCAAAGTTACCATGGATTCGGGACTGGATACAATGATATCCGGATATGTGGAGTCGATAGACTGGAGCCTTGTTCCGCCAACGCGATCGCGCAGACGCTTGAAATATGTGGTGCCATCATATGTGAAAACTCCGATGTCGGCGTGCTCAAGCTTTGACTGCTGACGTATCCAGACTGTTTCGCCGTCGTGATAATCGGGTTCCATGCTTTCACCGTGAATAACTACGCCGAAGTTTGCGGAAAGCGGAACCTCATTGCCTACTCTCACCAGGACATAATCAGTAAGGTCAAGAAGCCTGTCCTTTCCGGCGGCTGTATCGAGATCATAAACAGGGAGCGTACGGATTCTCGTACCTCGGGGAGAGCCAAGAGCAGGGTCGTCGTACAGCCCGCTGTCGAGAAGCATCGCGGCATATTCGACCACAAGTCTTTTTCCGTCACCGCTGAGACCATTAAGGAAATCATAGCTTCTGTTGCTGAAAGCACCGCTGATGTCGATGACATCAAGAATATCGCAGATTATCAGAAACTGTACGGCATTGGGAAGGGAAGCGCCGCTTTCCCACTTTGAAACCGCCTGATTTGTGACCTTGATACCGCGCTTTGAGAGAAGTGCCGCGAAATCACGCTGGGAGAGCCCCTTCTTCTTCCGATAGGAGCAGATAATATCGCCTAAATTGCTTTTCACAATTAATCACCTCAAAATGAGTATAGTATATCATTATCCGTATTGCAAGTATATTTTTTTAAATATATCCTTATAAGAGAATTACAGTGAAAAATAAGATATTTTCTCATAATTTGGCGCAGGAGGGCATAAATTTAGTTGCGCGCAAATTATTTTCTTGTATAATAAATATCGGATAATTTTCAGCAAATGGAGGAAGGACATGAGAAAAAAAGGATCGCTGTACATAACGCTGATGATATTTGTCCTGCTCATCTGCATTCTCGCGATTCCCGCGATGGCTGATGCCGGCAATTTTTCGGGCGGCTCCGATTTCGGAGGCAGTTATGGCGGAAGCTCCGGCGGCAGCTTCGGGGGTTCCGGTCTGTGGACGCTATTCGCGCTGGGCAGCATGGGTGGCAATTCGGGCGGCATTATCGTATTTATCATAATAGTATTCATTGTTTTAAAACTAATTAAAAACTCCGGACACAGAAGAAGTGTGCCGCCTTTCACAGGTATGAGTCAGACTAATTCTTCGGAACTCATGCCTATCCGGACTTTAATGGAAACTGACCCGAATTTTTCGGAGGCGGCAGTGAAGGAGAAAATCGGCAACCTTTATGTGCGAATGCAGACTGCATGGCAGGCCAACGAATTTGACAGCATGCGTCCATACATGACCGATGCGTTGTTTAGCCAGTTTAAGCTCCAGCTTGACGAGCTCATCCGTTCCGAATGCACAAATCATGTCGAGCGTATTGCTGTTTTAAATATTGAGCTGATCGGCTGGAAAAGCGATGAAACGGTCGACGCGATTGTGGCACAATTGCAGACCCGCATAATCGACTACATATCGAATGACAGAACGGGCAAGCTTATAAGCGGCTCAAAGACTGCGGAAAAGTTTATGACCTATGAATGGACGCTTGTCCGCTCAAAGGGAATGAAAACTCCCGGGTCTGCGGCTGAGGGAAACGAGAGCACGGTAACTATCCACTGCCCGTCGTGCGGCGCGCCCGTGGAAATTAACCAGTCGGCGAAATGCCCCTATTGCGACAGCGTAATAAACGCCGGTAACTACGACTGGGTTATCTCGGAGATAAAGGGCATATCTCAGAGAACGGGCCGCTGAATTTTAATAACAGTGAAAACCGCCGGAGGAAACTCCGGCGGTTTTTTATTTCAAAAATCAATACAAAAAATACAAGGCATACCGACTAATTAAACAGAAATAATAAATCAGTAAGCTAAAAATTCTCTGCCAATAGTTTAGGCAGTTTTGGATAGGGTGTGTTTTCTTGCAAAAAAAAATGAGAAAAATCCTTACCTGCATTGTCGCGATGGCCGGAGTTCTGGCTTTCACCGTCTCGTCGTTTTGCGTGACGCCCTGCTTTGCGGAGGAAGATGCAGAGAAGAAGGATTTTATCAAGTGGGTCGATTTCAACGTTACCTGCGAGGCGATGAAAAAAGCTATCGCGCTCGATATAGAGTCACAGGACAAGGAAGTTAAGCTCAATTACATCGTGCTTCTGGCCTGCCTCGCAGCGAAAAACGGCAACAATTTCAGCCATTACAAGGACAGTCAGCTCGACGCAATCGCCGAAAAATTAAAGGCGGGCGAAGAAGCCAAGAAGGTTGCGGGAGCCGAGAAGTATTATAACTATTATTTCGAATCCCTAAGCGCCGTTTTGTCCGGTTTTGTGGGTGCTTACGAGATAGAGGTACCGGATGAAACAGGTTCAGGTAAGCATTGGGAAAAGCGTTATGGAATAAAGGCGTTTTCGCCGATTGCAAAGGGCTATTATTACAATCACTATGATGATTTTGGGAAAAAGCGCTCCTATGGCTTTTCAAGGCCGCACCTTGGCAACGACCTGATAGGCAATACAGGAACTCCGATTATCGCCGTTGAGAGCGGGCGCGTCGAGGCGCTGGGCTGGAACCAATACGGAGGCTGGCGCATAGGCATTAGGTCGTTTGACTCAAAAAGGTACTATTACTACGCGCACCTGAGAAAGAACTTTCCCTATCGCAAGGATTTGACTGTCGGCTCAGTTGTGAAAGCGGGCGACGTCATCGGGTATCTGGGACACAGCGGCTATTCTACAAAGGAGAACGTTAATAATATCAACACGCCGCATCTGCACTTCGGCATGCAACTCGTTTTCGACGAATCGCAAAAAGAGTGTTTGAGCGAAATCTGGATAAACGTCTACGAAATTGTAAACCTACTCGAAAACAGGCGCTCCGCCGTCGTTAAGGACCCCGAAACAAAGGACTACCACCGCGTCTATGATTTCCGAGACCTATCGGGGCATGGGGAATAAAGAATGAATCTGAAAATTCTCTTCTAAGGACGCCAGATATTTATTGGGAAAGCTGCAGAAGCATTTTGGCTGTATTCGCATTGCGGATAGTGATGCTACTATAAGCTGAGGTGGAAACAATCTTTGACCATCTTGTATGTGAAAACGTATTAAGCGGCGCAGACCAAAAAATAGCTCGTCCATAATGCGAAACCTGCTCGTATTCCGGCTTTATTTGGCCGACCGACTCGATAATGGATTCTGCATTTGCGGGAGCTATAACAAAAATCGCATTGTGCTTGGAATCGTTATCGCTGCCCCACCAGACGGGCGCGTGAGTCAGCGCATCACATAATTCTGCTGCTGATAAAACTGCGACGGCAATGTCCAGCCGGAAGCTCTCCAGAATAGCCTGCCGACATTTTTGCTGCAGTACAACTACATCTTTCTCATCGGAGGAAAAAATGATATTTCCGCTGTTGATATAAGTGCTGACATCAAAAAACCCTGCTTTTTCAAAGGCGGCTTTAAGAATTGGCATGGAAACTATATTTTTGCCGCCGACATTTACACCGCGTAAAAGCGCAATAAACTTTTCCATAAGCACCTCCGTTTGATATTATTATAGCATAAATAAAAATCGTTTCTATGAAATTTCACAAATTCCATAGAAACGATTTTGGTCGGAGTGTCGAGATTCGAACTCGAGGCCTCTTGGTCCCGAACCAAGCGCGATACCAAACTTCGCCACACCCCGAAGCGAGCAATTGAAAGTATAGATAAAATATCGTCAAATGTCAAGAGAAAAAGGTTTCCGCATGCGCAAAAAGACGCTTGAAGCCAGATTTTTCCGCAAGACCGCGGTTTTTAAAGTAACCGCAGTCCTGCATTTTTGAAAAGCTATCTGAAAATATTCATTTCGCTGTCATAGACCTGCGTTCTCGTAAACGACGCGAAATCGGGCTTTATTTCCGGCGCGAGCTGCTCAAGCGCTGCGGCTAAAAGCTCGGGATTCAGTGTCGGCTCCTGTGCGGAAATCACCGCCCTGAGCCTGACACAGCCATTGCCCTTGTCGAAAGTGATGCTGCGGATGCTTGATGCAATGTCGGTGTCACTTATGCCGCTCTTTGACTTTTTTTGGATGACAATGCTGTCCCGCGCGAAGAAATCCATTAAAGTGGAAATCATATCGGCGGGGGAGCGGTCATCGTATTCAAAAACACCCTCAACGTCCAGCCACTTGATGTTTTTAAACTTGTTTTCAGCCTCATAGGCCTCAAGAACCTCGATGCCTTCGGGCAGAGTCCTGTTAAGTCTGTAGGGGATTTCCGAAAGCTCCATAAAGCCGTTCAGTCTGAAATCCATCAGCTCACAGAGGCTTGAGGCGCCCACGGAAAGCGGGAGAGCAAACGCAAGCTGCGCGTGCGGATTAAAGCCCTCACTGTATTTAAGCGGCATATCCGCGCGCAGGAAAGCCCTCTGCATCGTACGCATAAGGTCGAGGTGCGAAATGTAAATTGCGCGCCCCGTTTTTGTGAACTTCAGTCTCAAACTATCCATCGCAGCGCCCTCCGTTCATCATTGAGAGCGCGCCGCAGTTCGTGCACTTGCTGCGGCAGTCGGGCGAAAGCTCCGCGCGGTAGCACTTTTCGCGCTCTGACCAGAGGAATCCTGGTTTCACGCCGATGTCCACGCGGCTCCACGGCAGAACCTCGTCCTTTAGCCGCTCACGGCAGGCGTAGAATTTCGGGTCAAGCCCGCACTTTTCAAAAGCGTTCAGCCAGCGCTCAAAGGAAAAATATTCGCTCCATGAATCGAGCCTGCCGCCCTGTTTCCAGACCTCCTCGATGACCGCGCCGACTCGCCTGTCTCCGCGGGATAAAACCGCCTCGATGAGGCTTGTGTCCGCGTCATGCCAGTTGTAGCTGATTGCCTTTGCGCGCATATTATCGCGCAGAAGCTTCACGCGGCGGCGGTATTCCTCCATGTCGACCTGAGCCTCCCACTGAAAGGGCGTGTGGGGCTTTGGTACGAAGCAGGAGGTCG
>JASDTK010000348.1:0-7611 GCA_041891555.1 Oscillospiraceae bacterium | reverse complement strand
GCTCTGAACAAGCTCCGAATGCAGGTATATCACATGCGGCATAACCGTAGCCCCCAGCATACCTACGGCTATCAGGACCGCTTGACCGTTTGGGAGTGACGGAATCAAGGTGTGCAGCGCAACCTGCGGCCAGTCGGGTTTTGCGAGGAACAATTCGATTGTATATGCTCCGCATATTACGGCTACCAGCGCAGTGATAACAATTTCGACCACTCTCTGCCCATACTTTTGCAGATAAATAATACAAAAAGTCACTATCGCTGTCAGAAGTACCGAAAAGTATAGAGGTATTCCGAACAGAAGGTAAAAGCCCAGAACTCCTCCGAGAAATTCAGCCAGCGTGGTTGCCATTGCCGCAAACGCGGCAACCGCATAAAAGAAGCAGTTCATTCTTCTCGAGAACGCTTCCTTACACATCAGCGTCAGGTTTTTCCCAGTCGCTATTCCCAGCTTTGCGGACATTATTTGCAGAAATATCGCCATCAGGTTGCTCCAAAGGATGACCCATACAAGGCTGTAATTAAACATTGAGCCTCCGCTGATGTTCGTTGCAAAGTTACCCGGATCAACATATGCGACGCTTACAATGAAGGCGGGGCCCAGAAATCTGAGCATCTGCAAAAACTTGTTTTCTCTTCTCCGGGGTCTCGGCACCTCGACTACCGACTGTGAATCGCTTTTCGAAATTATCGCGCTATTCATATTGTTTTTCCATCCTTATATCAACCATTTGCTGACGCTAAAAATATTTGCCTGATATAAGTTATGAGCACCCGTTTAATATGGTTACATATCCCGTTTCACCAAAACAACCTTATAAGATAATAAAATGTTAAAGGGCGGCGATTAACATAGAGAACAATTTTCGGACTTTCAATGAATATATGAAAAAAGAAGATCACTCTCTTACGGCTTCGATGGAGGACTATCTTGAGATGATATACAGATTATCCGTAAACACGGGCGTTGTAAGGATACACGAGCTGTCGGACGCGCTCAGCGTTCAGCCTCCTTCGGCCACTAAAATGGTACAGAAATTAAACGAATTAGGGCTTCTCAAATACGAAAAATACGGGTATATCATGCTGAATGAAAAAGGTCGGGAAATAGGTGCCGCGCTGCTTAAACGGCACAACATAATCGAGGCTTTGCTGAAAATCCTCGGCGTTTCAAAAAAAACGATACTTGAAGAAACCGAGAAGGTCGAGCACACCCTATGTGAAGAAACTATTGTCTGTATTGAAAAATTCATTGATTTTATAAAAAGCAATCCGGATGTCGCCATAAGATACGACGAGTTTCTGCGAAGCGATACGGTTCAATTTCCGATGTTGGAGCTTTCTTCACAGGACGGCGGTGACTTATCCTGAAAAAACAGTCCGCAGGATGCTTTTTATGCTCCCTGCGGACTGTTCTTCTATCGTAAATTCTTTTGGATAATGCTATTTTCCGTACTTGGCTATGAAGCGATAAATCAATTGTACGATTTCCGCTCTGGTGGCTGTGTTCCCCGGCGCCAGATGCGCGTTGCCCGTGCCTTTTACAAGACCCTCGGCAACTGCCCACTGCATTGCAGCTCCCGCCCAGTCGGAGACCTTGGAGGAATCGGCGTAGGCTTTTAAATCTGCGGAGGCGCTGACTTCATATCCCTTGTATTTTGCATACTGGTAAAGAAGTGTGACTATCTCCTCTCGCGTGATTTTGTCCTCGGGATTCGTTGCGCCAAAACCCGCCTGAATGGTAATACCGTTTTTAATTGCCCATATGAAAGCATTGGTGAACCACTTGCCATTGGCTACAAAGGAGAAGCTGCTGTCAAAAGTGACGGAGGGCTCTTTCTCCAGCTGATAGAGGAGGGTTCTGAACATAGCAAGGTTCACGGTAGAATTGGGGTCAAAGGTGACTTCGGATGTCCCTTTTATGATACCGTTTGAAAATCCGTACATTGCCGCTTCATAAAACCAGTCGGTGCTCTTGATGTCTTTGAACGGATTTTTCTGCTCATTGCTTCCGCTTGAGGCCTTGAAGGCTGCATAGACGCTGTGGTTTGCCGCGATATTTTTAATTGTCACAATGCCTCCGGTACTGAGCGCCTGACCGTCCAGTGTAACGTAGTCTATTTCATAGCCCGGGTCCGGAATTATAAGAATTGTAACATCGGTGCCCTGCAATACTGAGCCGACGGCGCTGGACTCGATTTTGCCTCCCGCAGAGGTACCGGTCGTTACGGAATATAATGAAACCGGCACCGTATCAGGAACATACGGCATCACCGCGCCTGAAGCGCTTATCGCATGATTCCCGGTTACCTCCTTAAAGGTATAGCTGCCGCTTGAAAGGTCAATCCTGCTGCCGTCGAGATATATGTCTCTGATGGTACCGCCGGCGGGCGTGAAGGTATAAGTATAAGAATAATCGTCCGTAATACCGTAGGCAACGGTCCTCATGCCATTTGGACTGACGGTAACTCCGTCGCCGCCGCTTGCGGTAAAATCATTCAGAACGGCGTCTCTGATTTTTAATGCCATCTGCTCGTGGCCGGTATCGGAGGGATGCGGATCGATGGTAATGTAGCCGGCGGTAATTAGCTCCGTATCCATCGTATCCACATAGATATATTTTTCTTTCTTGACTGCTTCGGAGTTTTTTATATGTTCGTTCATTTTTGAAATGTATTCTTCGCTCAAAGATTCAATTTTATATTCCGTGCTGTCTGAACCAAGCTGCGGGGCAACATCGTATAAGCCAAGCGCGACTATAGACACGTTTTGATTTATTGCGCGTACACCCGCTATGATTCCGTCCCAGTTTGCGTCGAATTGCGCACAGCCCTCATCAAGCGCCTTGCTGATTTCATTTTCATTTCGCAGCGCCGCAATGATTTCTTTGATTTGTGCCTCGCTGACTGCTCCGTTCAGATATTTCTGAATATCCGTGTAGAAATCATCGGATTTCATCGCGGCAAGAAGAGGTCCAATTGCTTCCATCCGATCCTGCGGTGTCATTTCATCAAGGTTGCTTCCAAGGCGTTTGTAAATTATGTTCAGCAATGCCATAGTCAAGTCGTTGCTGCCTATGTCGATGGTCACAAGATTTGAAGCCGCAATAGCTGCTGCGAAGCGGTCGTGGTATTCGTTGTCGGGATTAGTCAGAACATCAAGCAGGTCGCCGGATTTCTGCCCTAGCAGGCCCAGATTATAGGTGGTTTCAACACCGAGACTTGTCGCCGCAAGCTCAACATAACAGCCTTTGGGGTTTGAATAATCCCCGTCGTAGCCGGTGTGTGAATACCCCGCCGTAATGCTGTCTCCGAGAGCAGTGTAGGTTTTGTAATACACCGCTCCGTCCGGCGACAGGGAGCCGGTGTCTAGCTTAAAGCTCGCGCCTATCGTATGGTCCGCTGTTACGTTCTCAAAGGTATAAGTACCGACTACGCCGACGCTCACACCGTCCACTTTAACGTCTCCGATAAGATATCCGCTGTCGGGAGTAATGTTGAAAGTTCTGTTTTCCCCGTTCTTGACAACGTTAAGTCCGGATGGCGTAATCGTTCCGCCCTTATCCGCCGTAGCGTTTATACAGTTCGCCAGAGCGAAAACGATTCTTTCAGCGATTTGCATATGCCCTATAAAGGAGGGATGCGGGTCACCGATGTTTGAATCTATATCGGAAATGTCCACATAGGTAAGACTTTTTTCAGCGCAGAATGCCTCCGTATAGTTATTCATCTGCGCGATAAAGCCGTCTATGATGGCGATTGTGCTGCTTGCTCCGGTCAGCTCTCCGTAAGGATTGTAATAATTCAAAACTACCAGCTTGGTATTTCCGTTAATGCCGTTAATGTCTTCGACCACAACCGGGAAGTTTTGTACAAAGGTGCTATAGGCCTCGGTAAGAGTCGCTTCCAGCTTTTCATCAGCAAATTCAGCCTGTATTGCCTCCATTTGCTCCTCGCCGAGCTCCATGCCTTCTATGTAGTTAATCATGCTTACTATGCCGTCAACATCGCCCGTAAGCACCGGCTCGGCGAGCACCATTGCTTCCTGATGCGACATTGAAGTTCCGGCTGCGGCGAGTATTTTGTCCACAACAGCCATGAGCAGATCGTTGCTGCCAATTTCGAGCGTAATCAAATCACTCTGCCGTAGATATCCCTGATATACACTTTCGGGATTTGCCAGAATGTCCAGCAATTCTGCTGTGTTGCAGCCGCATTTTCCCAGATTGTACGTAGTACTGCTTCCTGGATTGTCGATGCCGAAGGCGCTTCCGACCAGTCTCACATAGCATTGCTTGGGTGAATTTTGAATGTTGTCATCCATGCTGAATCCTTTTACATACTCATAATTGAGTTGGGCAAAGCCGGCACAAATGCTGTCCCCTATCGCAGAATAAGCACTGAAAAGCGGCTCGTCTGCCTCATCATCGGATGGGTCAGCCGCAAGCGCTGCGGTCGGAAACAGACAGAACAGAAAGCATACCGCCAGCAGTAAAGAAATAGTTCGTTTTTTCATTTGTTTTCCCCCTCATAATAATTCCATAGTTTTCAGTTCTCAGACAGATTCCATTTCCAGCTTGCGGTAATCAACTTTTCCCACCGGCGTGTAATAAAGGGATTCGCAAAATTTGTATCCTGTCGGCTGTGCGTATTCCGGCAGCTTGTTTCTGCACAGCTCGATTATCTCGGTGTTTATCTGCATCTGACTCTCCTGCACGTTTTTTTTAAGAACAATGTGCACATAAGGAAGATTGCCCTGGGGCTGATCCTTATCCCTTGACGCGACAACGGAGCAGGCCTCCACGGCGGGATGCGCGCTGATAACGTTTTCGATCATGCTCGGAAACACCTTGAACCCGTCATATCGAACGATCATGCGCTTAATCCTTGCGTCGACAAAGACGAAGCCGTCCTCATCAATATAGCCGATATCGCCGGTATGCACCCAGACCTTGCCGTCGGAATGTCTGTGCAGCACATTTGCCGTTTCCTCCGGCTTACCGTAATAACCGAGCATGATTGTAGGGCCTGTGATGCATATTTCGCCCTCCTCACCGATGTCAAGCTCTCTGTCGGTTCCGGGTTCGAACGCGCAAATAGTATTTTTAATCAGAGGAATCCCGACGCTGCCCAGTTTGTTAAGCTCGCTCATGCAGTTGCAGGTGGCCGAGCAAAGCTCTGTCATTCCGTAGCCCTTGGCGAGAGGATACTTACAGCCATGTTCTTTCAGGAACCGGTTGACCTCCTCTTCAGCTCCAATATTGATTGAGTCTCCTCCGGCGCCGGTGTTCAGCAGAAACGAAAGATTTGCGTGCTTCATTCTCTTGTCGTTTGCCAGCACCTGATAATGTACAGGTACACCGCACATGTGCTCGGGTTTGTACTTCATAATTAGTGCGCCGAGCTTGTTTGGGTCGAGATTGGGAATTATTATGGCTGTTAAACCGCTTGACAAAGGCATATGAACGCCGCAGGCAAATCCGTATGCGATAAAAGGCGGCATAACATTCAGAAATTTCTGACGGCGCTTCAAATCCACTCTGGATTTCCCGAACTGAAAGGCAATGGCGTTGAACGCATCGTCGCTCAGCATAACCCCCTTCGGTGTCCCCGTCGTCCCGCCCGTATGCACAATTGCGGCGCAGTGCTCATGGCTGTAGGGTGCAGGCTTAATGAGCGCTGTTCCGGCGCCCTTAATAAACTTCTTCCATTTAATGCAATCCGGCGAATACTCGTTCTTATCCATATTCGTCAGATGATAGGCGGCTTTCTGCGCAAAATTGAGCGAATCGGCGGGCGATACGACGACTATTTTTGCAACTTGCGTTTCGGCAGCGGCTTCACGGATTTTAGGATAAGCATCACTGAGGACGCAGATGAATTTTGATTTGGCTTCCCTTATGTAGTCTGTAATTCCCTCGGTGCTGGTGCGTGGGTCTACCATATTCGGAACGGCGCCAATCAAATCCATCGCGTAAAACGAGTATATGATTTCCGGTGTGGTAACGGAGCAGATAGTGACAATATCGCCTTTTTTAACGCCGATAGATATAAAGGCCTGTGCCGTTTGCCTTATGTTTTCGAACAGCTTTTTGAAAGTGAGCCTGTTGTCGAAATAGCTGATGGCAATATCGTTAAGATGGTCCTTGTTGTTTTTATATAGATAATCAAAAAGTGTACACTTCGGCACTTCCTCTTTTATGGCGTCCCTGCTGTAGTACTTCAGCCATGGTTTTTTGACAGAAGCCTTTTTTGTTTCCATTACAATTTCCTCCAACATTCACATAAATATATTAAATATTATCAGACCATATCAGAGAAAACCGTCACTTCAACGAGGTCGAATTTTATGATTTGCAATAACAAAAACCGATTTCTTTGGGAATGCGGAATGCCTCGCTCGAATTCCGGGTGAGCATTTAACACCTTGGAAAAAAGTCTCATACAATGTGTTGTGTGGCTATAATTTCAGCACAGAAAAGGAGATTTGCAGATGGAAACTGAAGCAATGGCGGAAAAATGCATACCGCAGGAGACGGTATTAAAAAATGTCAGGCTCGCTCAGGCCTATGTGCCTTTTCAGATACTTTGCACGACCTTCACTCCGGCGGCGGCACTGACCAAGGGCACTGTCTTTCCGTCTTTATGGGATAACTACACCAAAAACGCGAAAGGGCCAAGGGTGTTTGACGATGACTAGAGATGAAATGCTTAAATTGATTACCGAGCTGGATTTCTTTATAATTGATATCCACCTGTATCTGAACACCCATCCGGATGACAAGGAAGCGATAGAGCTTTATAACAATTACGTTATGCAGGTCAGAAAGCTCAGGGAAGAATACAACATGCAGTACGGTATGCTGCTTGCTAACAACTGCATAAGCAAAATGCCGTGGCAGTGGATTGACAATCCGTGGCCATGGCAGAAGAGTTTCAACTTCGAGCTGATGGAGGATAAAGGCTGATGTGGATGTATGATAAAAAACTCGAGTATCCGATAAAAATCAAAAAAACGAACCCCAGATTGGCTAAGCTTATTATTACGCAATACGGAGGACCGGACGGCGAACTCGGCGCGGCGCTCAGATACCTCAGTCAGCGTTTTTCAATGATTACTCCTCAGGCAAAGGCAACATTAAACGATATAGGAACCGAAGAGCTTGCCCACCTTGAAATAATAGGAACAATTGTCAGGCAGCTTACTCAGGGAATCAGTACAAAGGAAATTGAGGAAAGCGATTTTGCCCCCTTCTATGTCGACCATGACACTGCGGTCTATCCGGTGAGTGCCGCAGGCGTACCCTTCGATGCCTCCTATATCCAGTCAAAAGGCGACCCGATAACTGACTTATATGAAGATATGGCGGCTGAGCAGAAAGCGCGTTCCACATATGAGTATCTCATCAGAATGACCGATGACCCGGATGTAATCGACCCTCTGAAGTTCCTTCGCGAAAGAGAGATAGTCCACTTCCAGCGCTTCGGCGAAGCACTAAGAATCGTTCAGGACTATTTACAGGACGACAAGTTTTTTACTCTTAAGGGCTGACTGAATAAAAAACGTATTAAAAAACAGGCCTTGGCCTGTTTTTTATGGAGAGGTATATCCA
>JASDTK010000347.1:0-7617 GCA_041891555.1 Oscillospiraceae bacterium | reverse complement strand
AGGCTGAACCCCTCCACCGATACGCCGACTCACTGCGAGCTGTATAATAGCTTTCCCACAATCGGCGGCGTAGTGCATACCCATTCCCGCTGGGCTACGATATGGGCGCAGGCGGGCAAGTCGATTCCCGCTTATGGTACCACTCACGCTGACTATTTTTACGGGTCTGTACCATGTACGAGGGCGATGACCGTCGAGGAGATTCGCGGCGAATACGAAAAGGAGACCGGCAAAGTGATTGCTGAGACTTTTGCGGGGCTTGACCCCGAGGCGGTGCCCGCGGTTGTAGTCAAATCGCACGGCCCCTTCACATGGGGAAAAGACTGCGACGAAGCCGTGTATCACGCGGCTGTTCTGGAGGAGGTCGCCATGATGGCCTGGCACACCGAGACGCTCAAAAACGAGTCCGCAGCCGAAATGCAGAAAGCACTTCTTGATAAGCATTTCCTGCGCAAGCACGGCGCACACGCCTATTATGGGCAAAAGTAAAAGAATCGCGGCATAATTTTTTGAATTGAACAGGCTGGACAGACAACATACGGCACAGGATCGCTCCTGTGCCGTATGTTGTTATTAATGGCTTATTAATTATACGATTTGAGAAATCATGTACATCCGTCAAGTTTTCAAAGCGTCACGTCTGGATTTGCGCATTTATCCGGTCAGCCAGCTCATTAAGATAGAGCCAGCGCTCGGTCTTAGCCTCAAGCTCTGATTTTAGTATATCCATCTGCTTTGTCAGTTCCATTAAACGCACGTAATCGCTGGAAGCAATCTCCATTCTCTTGCCGCATTCTGTAATTTCTGCCTCTAATGCGGCAATTTCGTCATCAATAGTATCAAACTCCCTTTGTTCATTAAAAGAAAACTTTAGCTTCTTTTGCTTTTTCTGCGTTTCGCTTTTGTCCGCCGCAGTATACTTGTCCTGAATGTATTCTTTCTTTTCGGTTGATTCCTGCATCGTCGGACGCTTTTCCAAGTAGTCCGAGTAATTTCCTGTATATGCTGTAATCCTGCCGCTATCCGCCACCTCAAAAATCGAGTTTGCTATTTTGTCAAGAAAGTAACGGTCGTGGGAGACGGCTATAACAGCGCCGGGGAACGAATCCAGATAATCCTCAAAAATGGTCAGGGTCTCAATATCCAGGTCATTGGTGGGCTCATCCAGCAGCAATATATTCGGAGCGGCGATAAGAATGCTTAGAAGATAGAGCCGCCGCCGCTCGCCGCCGCTTAGCTTTTCGATGCTCGAATATTGAAGGTCTGAGGTAAACAAAAACCGTTCCAGTATTTGCGAGGCGGAGAAGGTACCCTCTTCCGTCCTGACTTCGCTTGCAATTTCGCTGATAAAGTCATGGACTTTCATTTTAGTGTCCAGTTCATGGCTCTCCTGTGTGAAATAGCCGATATTGACAGTTGAGCCAACGTCTACCCTTCCCTCGTCCGGCGCGAGCTTTCCCGCGATTATATTCAGCAGCGTTGATTTTCCCGCACCGTTTTTCCCTATGATCCCAATGCGGTCATCCCGCCGTATGTTATAAGAAAAATGATCCATCACGCAAGCATTATTAAATGATTTCGAAACATCTGCGAGTTCAATCAGCTTTTTCCCCATGCGGCTGGACAGAGTTGCCATCGCAACGGTATTGTCCGACGCTGGTGCCGATTGATTTTTTAGAGCATTATATCTGTCAATTCGCCCGCGGCTCTTCGTGCTTCGCGCTCTGGCGCCGCGCATAATCCACTGGTATTCTTTACGCAGAATTACCTGCCGTTTGCGTTCGCTTGCGTCTGCCATATCCTCGCGCTGCGCCTTAAGCTCCAGATATTTCGAGTAATTTGCTTCGTATGTGTACAACTTGGCGTTTGACAGCTCTGTTATACGGTTCACAACATGCTCCAAAAAATAGCGGTCATGGGTCACCATAATGAGGCCACCCGAAAAGCGGCTGAGGCGCGCTTCAAGCCAGATGACCATATCACTGTCAAGATGGTTTGTCGGTTCGTCGAGGATTAGTATGTCCGACGGATGAATAAGCGCGGCTGAAAGCGCAACCCGTTTTCTTTGTCCACCGGACAGCGTACCGATTTTGGCATTGTAATCTGTAATTCCCAGTCTTGTCAGCATGGACTTAACTTCGTACTCGTTAATCTCGCGAAATTTCGGCGTGAATTCCGCAAAAACCTGTTCAAGCACCGTCAGGTCATCGTTCATCGCCGGATTTTGCGGCAGAAACGATATCTGTGCGTTTCTTTGCACAGTAACCGAACCGGCGTCTATCGACTCCAAGCCTGCAAGAATTTTCAGCAGTGTGCTTTTGCCCGTTCCGTTTATGCCTATAATACCAATTCGGTCTCTTTCGCTCAGATATAGTGTAGCATCCTGCAGCAACTGCTTCGTTCCGTAATTCTTGCAAATATGTTCAGCAGATAAAAGCATTTGGTCTCCTTTGACGATTGGATGTGATAATCGGTAAGCCATGGGTTTTACACTATTTTATTGCGTTTGCCCAATAACACCGGTAACCCAGAGCTAACTGGATTATATCATAGAACAACAAAACTTGCATGGTCCGTCTGATATATAAAATCGTTATCAAAAAACAACGGAGCAAAACCTTCACGCTCTCATCACGAAGGACCTCGGATCTTACCAGAAGCTTCCCGCCAGGATACTCAAACACTGTCTTAAATATTCGGCGCCTTATACGACATCAAGCGTATCAGGTTTCATGAGCATTTACTGTGATCTTTTTATTGTTAATATTCTTTCGCAATTCCTTCCTAATCATAAGTACGACGAATAAAATGCCGGAATAGCCGGCAAGAGGATACATAACGCTCACCAGTTTATCAATGCGGATTAAGCCTCCGAAAAGTATGCCTGCGGCTGTAAGCTCCACAGCAAGAATGTTAAACTTTTTTGTTCTGTCCACGGCAAACTTTCTGACCTTTATAATAAGGAGCGATGATACCGCCGAGTATATCGCCACGATAGTGCCGGTAGTTGAAATACTCTCCCTGATAAGGGCAGGCCAGAGGTGCACAGACATCGATTACAATCGACTGTTCGTAGATTTCTGTTCCTTTCGACATAATTACCACTCCTTTAGATATCTGCTCTCACAAAGTGCGCTTATTTCAAAGAGCGTTGCTCTTTGAAATAAGAACACCACAGCAGCCACAGCTTGTCGACCTCAGGAGTCTGCGACAGAATATAAAAACATCTTGGATAATCTCCCCTCCATATGATATACTTTGCTTAGTATTATGACTGCATTGAGTGACAAAATGACTTATTAAGAGGAACTTACGCAAAAAACAAAAGAGCGGATTATTGACGCCGCTAACGAGCTGTTTGGAAAAAACGGCTATAAAAATGTAACAATTAGGGACATCACGGAGGCGTCGGGAGTATCGAACGGCACCTTCAGCGCGTATTAAAAGCAAGGGGGCTCTTATTGAAGAGGCTTTGTTTTAATATGACGTACTCCATCTTTCATATTATAAAAAAGAGCTCTCCTCCGATAAATATGCCTCCCTTAACGCTCTGGATAAGCTTGAACTCTTTGTTTTAGAGGTCCTGCGGATAATTACCGAAAAAGGCCTTGGTTCTGTTAGGTTATATATGAACTTTGCAATCAGAAACCCCTCTGTACTGGCCAGAGACAACCGTTATTCTTATCAGATTCTTCGTGAGCTTATCACGCAGTGCCGGTAGGACGGCCTGATAAATGAGCTGTGCTCCGACGGGCAGCTTTTTGACATGCTTTTCTATCTCAGCAGGAGCATTTTTCTTGAATGGACTATATGCTACGGCGCATATCCCGTCTCGGAAAAATTTGAGCTGATTCACTTTTTCAAATGTCATATAAAGGCTTAAAAACCGACGGACATTGTTCAGACGGCATCCATGTGCTAGTAATGAAAATTCCGTACCGCAGGGGTTGTTCTACAGATACACAAAATTTTCACTCGGGAAAGAGATGTGCGATGAAAGCTATAAGGGAGCTTGATAAGGCGGCTTGCTCTTCGCTTAAGTTTATACTGTGTGATATTGATGACACCATAACGACCGGAGGAAAGCTGACCAGAGCCGCATACAACGCTCTGTGGGATCTTTATGAAAGAGGATACGGCGTTATTCCTGTGACAGGGCGCCCCGCAGGCTGGTGCGATATGATAATCAGGGAATGGCCGGTGAAGGCAGTGGTCGGCGAAAACGGCGCGTTTGTATACTATAACGATGGCGCACATATAAAAACCTTCACTCATCCTTCAGTCGCAGGAGTCGATGCCATTAAGAAGCTTGAGGGCGTCAAAGAGGCTTGCCTTGAAGGCGTGCCCGGCTGCAGGGTTGCAAGAGATCAGTTTGCGAGAATTTACGATCTTGCCATAGATTTTAATGAAGACCCGCCGTATCTCGGACTTGAGGCCGCGGAGAAAATACGGGATATTTGCGTATCAATGGGAGCTGAGGCCAAGATAAGCTCGATACATGTGAATGCCTGGTTCGGCAATTATAACAAGCTTTCGATGACCGAACTGTTTATGAAGGAAATACTAAAAGAAGAACATATTAAGGAGAAAGTCATTTTCTTTGGGGATTCTCCAAATGACGAGCCAATGTTTGAGTATTTTCCGCTGAGTTGCGCAGTCGCAAACATACTGCCCTTCGAGAAAATACTTCACCATCTGCCTTCCTACGTCACGTCATATGCGGGAGGAGAGGGTTTCGCGGAGGCGGCAGCGCATATTCTTACACTCCAATGATTTATATTGCAAAACAAAAGCCCGAATACCAATGAAGTAACACACCGCGTAAGTTGATCTTATCCTGCTTATGCGGTGTGTGTTTTATTCCACTCAAAATAATAACCGTGAGACAGACGTTTACAAATGACTAAGGTTATTCTTCCATAAATACAGAATTCTGAGGCGGCGAGATAATATGTAATAAGATTTTCCGAGGGAAACCGAGCAAAACTCCTACTGCAGCTCCAACGATAGAAGCTGCCGCGTTCATTATCATATATAGCCTGCTAATACAGCTGTCGGAAACGCCTGTTTTTTCATTACAACAATGCGGTTTATCCACGAAGAGTGATGCCTGCTGAAATCTGACGAAATATCTTTCCGTGACAGGCCACCCCTGACGTTGGTCACTATATATTTTGGTTTTAAGTAATTACCTTAAATAATTGTTAATATTTACATTATTCAAAAATAGTAGTAAAATTAAGTAATTAATTTTCATTATTTCAATCCTATTCCAGATATTTTGTTAAGTCAATTAATACAACCCTGCGAAACGTGCAGGGTATGGGAGCGCTCATGCTTTTTATTCAGGCTTCCTGTTGTTTTAATCAGGGAAATGTACGCGGCAACAACGAGGATAATTTTGCGTTTGACGGCAAGCTGTTGCCGCTCAACGACAGACAGGAAGGGCGACTAAGTCTAAAAAAGCCGTTGTGGGCAAGACATGTCTCCATGGGTGTTTTTGACGGCATGGGGGGACTGCATAACGGAGAAGATGCATCCCGTCTGGCGGCAAAAAAATTTGTTCACAGGATGCGTTATTCAGTTTTTCTGCCTGGTGACGGTACCGATTGTCTACGCCATGCATGTTATGCGATGAATGAGACTGTGTGCGATTTTTCTGAGAGATGCAAGCAAGCAGCTGGAACTACTGCCGTGCTGTTGCTGTTTTCAAAAGGGGTTGTTGCGATGAGCAACGTTGGGGACAGTAGAGCCTATCTGTTCCGCGAAGGAAGCTTGCAGCAATTGTCGGAGGAACACTCTGACAAAGCGCTTTTGGAGCAGTTAGGCGGCGACAGGAGTCCCAGCTTATGGCAGTATATTGGCCTGTCCAGACATATCATGCCGATAGAACCCTACTCAACCACAATTAGGTACCAACGAGGAGACCGGTATTTACTGTGCAGCGACGGACTGACCGGCATGGTTCAGGATAAGCAGATTGCCGAGCTCTGCGGACAGTCAGGGAGCGCGGATGACTGCGCTAATCGTCTGGTGGAATGTGCACTGCTCAACGGCGGTAAGGATAACATCACAGTCATTGTGTGCGATATAAAATAAAACAGACCAGCACAGTAATCCGCAAAAGGGAACACCGCACCAAACAGGTGAAGCTATCCCTCGCGGGCACTACATATAGCACGGAGGTTTACTTTATGGAAAACACTGCGGTTGTCTCACTGCAGATGCCTCGCAAGCACCTCGTCGCGGATCTGGAGGTCCCGTTGAATATCCCGGCCGAGAGAGTGATTGCCGCGCTCAGCACAACTTACGATCTGGACGTAGACGACGAGGGGTATCTGATATGCGAAAACCCGATTGCGCTTATATCCGGTAAAAAGACGTTCAGGGAATTCGGGGTCAGAAACGGTTCTATCCTGAAATGTATAAATTGAGCGGTAGGTAGCGGTATGAAGATAAGTTACAAGGCCATACTCAGCAACATCGGTTTCTATAGAGAATATACATTCCCAGAGGAGAAGGGAACGGTGCGGCTCGGGACGACTGGGGATAGTGATCTGTCCATTCCAAAAAGCAGCTGCGATACCGAGTTTTCGTTGGAGCTGAGCATACAACGGACCAGTTGCACAGCAGTCTGCGTTGAGGGAGTTCGTTTCTCCGACGGAAGTCAGGAGTTGGCCTTCCAGGTGACAGACAAGCTCGCACTTCTTAACGCTGGAACGGGCACCTCGATGTTTGTGCTCCAAATAGTGATCGCGGTAGATAGAAAACAGCCGTACTTCGAGCTGGGCGTGGAACTGCCGCAGGGCGTTCCCGTGATAATCGGCGGTGCTGATACTTGCGTAATACGGATCAAAGACCGCGCCATAGGCGATGACAGTATAACGCTGCGGCGCGACGGCTCATCCTATAACCTGCAGACGACGCAGACCCAGTATGGTGTGTACGTCAACGGAAAACTCTCCTGCGGCTCTCATGAAGTAAGGAACAATTCGTTCATCTCGCTGGACGGCCTCCAGTTCTACATACGCAACGGATATCTGTACATCGAAGCAGGTGTTGACATCCGCTATCCGGATGGCTGGAGTACAGTGGACAGCGCGTTCAGTAAGAGCCATCTGGATTACCCGAAGTTCAATAAAAGTACGCGTTTAATGACCGTACCCTCTTCTGAGGCAATTGAGATTCTCGATCCACCCGCCAAAGCAGAACAAAAAAAGTCAAACATCATCCTTCAGCTCTTGCCCGCCATCGTTATGCTCGTGCTGGTCGTCATGCTTCGAGGTGTTATGGGCGGCGGCGGAACCTATGTGATATTCAGTGCCTGTTCCATCGGACTCGGCGTTTGTACGTCAATCGCCTCCATTGTCATCGGGAAACGCGACACGAGAATTGCTAATGAGGAGCGTGTTGCCAGCTATCAAGGCTATATCTCCCGGAAACGGGAGGAAATCGCCGCGGCGCGGGATAAGGAGAAGCGTCAGTTAGAGGATATATACCGGAGTCTGGAGCGGGACATCCAGGCAGTCAAGGACTTTTCCACAGAGCTGTTTGACCGCAGTGTTGCCGACAGTGATTTTCTTCAGGTTTACATCGGGACCGGGGACCAGCCGACCC
>JASDTK010000346.1:3996-7633 GCA_041891555.1 Oscillospiraceae bacterium | reverse complement strand
ATGCAGTCGAATGGATTTGCCACTCAGGGAAATCTCAGTTCCGGTGGAAAATTCTGGTATGCGTTCAATGCAAATCAACTTTTTATGCGAAGAAGAGGAAATTGTATTCCGTATGCATGTGCGATGGCCTATATGGCAAAGGTAATAGCGGATATTAAAGGCATCAGCGTCGAGGAAGCAGCGGAGCTGACAAATCGCAACGGCAAATGCTTTTTCGGAATCAGCTAAACCGGTAAACTATAGGGCTGCTTCAAGAATTCTGTGGCAGAAAATTTGAAACAGCCCTATTCTAATCTTCATATTTCGGACCGTAGCTGTCGCTGGGAAGAACATTGGCAAGCTCCGTCAGAACAAGAGGAGTGTCGTCGTGGAGATAAACCGTTTCCGGACTGTTGAATTTTTGAACGATTTCTATATCCGCAGGAAGCATTAAGCGTATGCAGGTGCCCTTGCCCTCTCGGCTTTCCACAAGAAGGACGCCCTGGTGCTGCTGCGTTATTCCAAGCGCAATATAAAGTCCCAGGCCGTTGCCCTTCTGCGCCAAAGCCCTTTCGCTGTTGTCATCAGGAAGTTTAAAAATATCGGAGACAGACTCCGGAGGTATACCCTCGCCGTCATCATCCAGCGAAATGACGATTTTACTGCCTGTGTTATTCAGCGACAATGTGATGCTGTTTCCGGAAGCAGTGTGCTGCAGACTGTTTGCAAATAGATTCAACAGAAGCTGTTCAATTCTTGCAGGGTCAACGACTGCAAAAAGTTCGTTTTTATTCGTCTTGAAGCTGATATTGACCCCTTTGTCGGCACAGAGCCCTGATACTATATCGGTCACGTTGGAGCAGAGCTTGACAAGATCGGTATGCACCGGAGAAAAAGGCAGTTCTCCGCGGCCAATCAGGTCTGCGCTGTCAATCTGGATCAAGGTTCTAAGAAGAGAGTAGTAGGAGTGATAAAGCACGGAAATGTGCTTTTCGCTTGGCATCTGTCCGTCCTCAAGCATCGAAAAACAGCGGTCAGCCGACAGTTTGATACCCATAGCGCTATTTCGGAGGCTGTTTATCATTTGCCTTGAAATAGTGAGAGAAGGCTTGCCTTCACTTAAAAAATCGATAAAGAGCAGCGTCACGTCCGTTTCCTTAACAACAGAAACACAGGCTCTATGGCCTAAAACTGTGGTGCCGCACAGATAATTGTTGGCGTCTCCTTCCAAGACATCGCAGGATAATATCTCTTTCACGGAGCTTCCGGTCAGATCGAATCCAAAAGCAGTTTTTGAGGCGGGATTTGCAAATATTATCTGATAACTTTTGCTGTCAAGCCCAATAACGGCTTGGTGCACGGAAGAAAACATGGCACTGAGATTTTTTTTGCTGTACATTCCCCGAACTCCTGTCAAATAATGATGATGGTGTGTATAGCCATCCAAACCAAATCTTTGCATTTATTTATCTGTTTATAACATTCCTTTTATACACATACAGTATTTAATATTGTCTTTTATAATGTTAAATTTGTCAACTGTTTATGTTGAATTTTTATTATGATAATCAAAAAGTACCAGTTGATTTTTGTTAAGTGATACATATATCCGGTATAATTTTGGTTAATACTTTGAAGCTGCGATACCCCGTAAAATACAACGATAAGCATCAAAGGGCGGTGGAGCTCAGCAGTTTTCCTTGATTTTTATGCGTGATTGGTGTACATTGAGACGAATTAATCGGCAGACGTGCTACATCCAAGCTCCAATCGGTAAAAATCGGGAATTTGGTGCATATATAATATAGGACTAAGGGCAGAATACTTTATCGGAGGTATGAATTTGACAGCATCTAAAAAACAAAACTATCTGCATGGTGCGGCTCTTCTGGCTGTATCTGTTATTATAATTAAAATTCTGGGGGCAATATATAAAATTCCTCTAGGCAACATTCTGGGTAAAGAGGGCTTTGGCCATTTCAATGTTGCGTACAATATCTATAACGTTCTTCTGGCTCTATCTACAGCAGGACTGCCGATTGCGGTAGCGAGAATGATATCGTCCGCCAATACTCTCGGCAAACCCGTACAGGTTAAAAAAATATTTAAAACCGCGCTGCTGTCTTTCATCGTGCTGGGCGCAGCGGGAAGCTTGGTCCTGTATCTGTTTCCGGTGGATCTTTCGATTCTGCTCGGTGATCCCAAGGCAAGTCAGAGCGTAGCGGCGCTGGCGCCGGCTGTTATCCTTGTTTGTATACTCTCGGCATTCAGAGGCTATACAGAGGGACTTTCCGATATGCGCCCGACCGCGGTTTCACAGGTAATTGAGGTCGCGGGGAAAATAGCAGTGGGACTGACTGTCGCGCTTATGCTGCAAAGACAGGGAGCAAGCATCACAATTCAATCCGCGGGAGCGATGACAGGCACCATAGCTGGCTCGCTGATAGCCTGCATTTACATGGGCTTTATCGTAGTCAGACGAAGAAAGTATGAAGAGAATCTTTTACAGCTGAGGCCCAGAGAAGAAATTGATATGAGCTCGGACGGAAGCGGACATATCCTGAAGACTTTTATCAAAATAGGTATTCCGATTGCTTTAGGTTCCTGTGTTTCCAGTATTATTGCTCTGGTCAATACCGGCCTGATAAATAACAGACTGCAGGATGCCGTCGGGTTTACTCAGGAAAGAGCAAGCGAGCTTTTCGGTATATATTCAATGTCACTGACTTTTTATAATCTCCCGTCCGCACTTTTAGTTCCGCTCACAATAAGCATTATACCGGCCATAGCCGGCTTCAGAGCGCAAAAGAACATGGATGCGTCAAAAAACGTGATAGAGTCTTCGCTGAGAATCACAACAATTCTTGCTCTTCCTATGGCTGTAGGGATGAGTGTTTTGTCTTTGCCGATAATGTATGCCGCCTACTACAACAGTCTGGGCAAGGATGGCGCTATCGGCGGTATACTCTTGGCTATTATGGGAATAACCTCGTTTTTCGTGTGTGTGGTTGCAATAACGACGGCCTCTTTGCAGGCCGGGGGTCTTGAGCGCCTGCCAATGATCAATATGCTTATCGGAGGCGGACTGAACGTAGCCTTTACATGGATACTTCTCGGCAATAAGCAGCTGAATATTTACGGTTCCGCGATAGGCTCGCTTATTAGCTATTTCATAATGTGTGTAATCAATCTGCTGTTTTTGACAAAGAAAATGCCCGAACACCCTAAGCTTGGAAAGGCCTTTTTAAAACCTTTGCTTAACTGCGCTGTTATGGGCTTTGCTGCGTGGCTGGTTTATCCCGCCGCGCTGGAGCTTCTTGGGGCGGGTCCGGAGCCGGGCAGAATGACTGTCCTAATCGCGCTGTTTGCGGCTGTTGCTATTGCAGTGCTTGTTTACGGTGTTATGACTATAATGACGAAGGCCATAACGCTCGACGACATGAAGCTTATCCCCAAGGGCGAAAAGATTGCGAAGCTGCTTCGTATCAAGTAAAAAATCAAGTGTGAAAGCTTGTAAAAAGAGCTGACATCGTGTCAAATCTGCCCGTTTTATGCTGAGATTTGCCACATGTGTACAGATATTGTAAAGTGTTTTTAGAAATATATACATAAGTGAAATTTCAACTTGCGCAATATCAGGTGCAGTTGGAACTTTTGC
>JASDTK010000346.1:2898-3986 GCA_041891555.1 Oscillospiraceae bacterium | reverse complement strand
TAAATCTGCATATGATTTGGAGGATTTTCGCAAATTAATTGAAATTCTTCGATCTCCCGGCGGCTGTCCGTGGGACATTGAGCAGACGCACGAAAGCATCCGCCGCAATCTTCTTGAAGAAGCCTATGAGGTCTGCGAGGCAATCGATCAGAAAGACCCCGGGCATCTTCGTGAGGAGCTTGGCGACCTCATGATGCAGATAATTTTTCATTCACGGATAGAAGAGGAAAAAGGCGTCTTCAATTTGGACGATGTGGCTGACAGCGCCTGTCAAAAGCTGATTTTTCGTCATCCGCATGTTTTCGGAGATATTAATGTTTCCGGCAGCGACGAGGTAATAAAAAACTGGGACGAGCTCAAGCGAAGGGAAAAGTCTCAGTCGACGGTCACAAAAACCATGACCGATGTGGCGGAGAGCCTCCCGGCGCTTTGGCGTGCCGAAAAGATCCAGAAGAAAGCCAAAAAGGTCGGCTTTGACTGGCCGGACGTCGACGGCGCGATGGCGAAGCTGCAGGAAGAACTTGAAGAGCTTACTGCAGCGCAGGCGGAGGGAGACAAGGTCCATATTGAGGAAGAGCTTGGCGACCTTTTGTTTGCGGCGGTCAACGTAGCGAGGTTCTTTGATATTGACCCCGAATTAGCTTTGCATAAGAGCAGCGAGAAATTCATCGGTCGCTTCGAATATGTTGAAACGGAAGCAAGAAAAGACGGCAGGGAGCTCAAGGACATGAGCCTTGAGGAGCTGGATGTCCTTTATAATGCCGGTAAACAAAGTGAGTAGGTTTTTTGCGGAGTAATTTCCGCAAAATCTATATATTGAAAATTACTCAATGAAAAATATTTAGGAGGAAAAACATGAACAAAGCAGAACTTATTGCCGCTGTGGCAGGGAAAACGGGACTATCCAAGAAGGACAGCGAGCGTGCAGTAAACGCCACCTTCCAGACCGTTGAAGAGACAATTGAAACAGGCGAAAAAGTACAGCTTGTAGGATTTGGCGTTTTTGATGTTAAGACCAGAGAAGCTCGTGTAGGCCGTAACCCCAAAACCAAGGAAGAAATCAAGATTCCCGCGTCCCGCGTTCCGGT
>JASDTK010000346.1:2411-2888 GCA_041891555.1 Oscillospiraceae bacterium | reverse complement strand
CTGCTGCATGTTTCATGTTGAGGAAGAATCCGTTCCAAGCAGCTGTGCAGAAACTGTCTCCAGTGACAGACATGTAAGCAAACGCGGCATTGTTAATGTAATCACAAATTTTCTCAAAGCATTTAAGGATGCAGTTGACAAATAACAAACTAAAGGCGCGGAGCTCCCGCGCCTTTGCGCTATATTAAGGAAGGTTCAAAAAAATGCGCCTTGACAAATATCTGAAGGTTTCCAGACTGATTAAGCGTCGTACCATCGCAAACGAGGCCTGCGACGGTGAACGTGTTACGGTAAACGGCAAAACGGCAAGAGCCTCATACGAGGTGAAGTTAGGGGATATAATCGAAATACGCTTCGGACAAAGAACGCTGAAAGTCGAGGTTCTGGCTTTGACGGAGACGGCACAGAAGTCCGATGCTCCTGCGATGTACAGGGAAATACTTTGAAAATTAGAAGTACGTATTTCAAAGACGCGAG
>JASDTK010000346.1:0-2401 GCA_041891555.1 Oscillospiraceae bacterium | reverse complement strand
GGGTTATGCCTCGCGTCTTTTTTTTGCAAAATAGAACAAGAAAGTCCGCATTTGTCAAGTACAATATTTCCCTATATTATGACAGTTTCATTAAGTGAAAAATAGATTATGTAAACTAATATTGAATAAATTGTCGAATGCTGAAGCATGCTTTATGTTGAAAAACCTGTTGGAAATGTGGAAAACCATTGATAATTCTATGCGGTAAATTAATAACTACAGGAATAATTCCAGAGAATGTAATGAATATGCATAATTTTAGTAAACCGAAGAAAACCCTATGTTGCAAATTATGAAACATAAAAAAAATAACTTGACAGGGTGCCGCCCACGGAATAATGCTCTTTACACTGCCATATAGTGTTACAGACACGAGCTTGGACAATGCTTATTTTGGAGGCGGACAATGAAGAAAATATTGATTGCGGCTGTTATTGCGGCTTTGATTTCATCAAATGCCATGGCTATCGAGCCGGTTGGCGAAGGTGCGCTGACAATACCTGTCCCGTCAGCGCTTCTGATGGAGAAGACGACAGGTGAGGTGATTTACGAAAAAGACGCGCATACTAAAAGAGCGCCTGCGAGCGTCACAAAGGTTATGACCCTGCTGCTGGTCATGGAAGAAATGGACGCAGGCAGGCTGACCGAGGACGACATTGTGACTTGTTCTTCACACGCCGCCTCTATGGGCGGCAGTCAGATATGGCTCGAGGAGGGAGAAACGATGACCGTCAGCGATATGCTGAAAGCAGTTTCGGTGGTCTCCGCGAATGACTGCGCTGTAGCTCTCGCGGAGCATATTGCGGGCTCCGAGGAAAGTTTTGTGCAGAGAATGAACGCCCGCGCAGCCGAACTGGGTATGGTCGATACGCATTTTGTCGACTGCACGGGACTCACTGATGATCCGGCACATCTCACAACAGCCTATGACATCGCACTGATGTCACGGGAGCTTCTTAAATACGATAAAATTAAGAAATATACAACGATCTGGATGGATAAGCTGCGCAACGGCGAGTCGGAACTGGTGAATACCAACAGGCTTGTGCGCTTCTATAAGGGCATTACGGGACTGAAAACGGGGTTCACTCCGGAAGCCATGTACTGCCTTTCCGCGACGGCCGAGAGGGACGGGACAGAGTACATTGCTGTCGTAATGCACGGCGCGACTAGCGACGAACGCTTTGAGAGCGCGAAAACACTGCTGAACTTCGCGTTTGCAAACTACGCGCTATGTCCGCTTCGCAGTCCGAAGCCGCTGCCGCCTGTGCGGGTTTCGCTGGGAACTGCCGAAAGTGTTCAGCCTGTTTACGGCGGTGAGGAAGGGCTTCTGATGGAAAAGAGCAAGCTCGGTGAGCTGAATTACGAGTTTAATCTGCCTGACAGCCTTGATGCTCCGGTTGCGGAGGGCGAAGCTCTGGGCGAAATGATTGTTTATTCCAACGGAACGGAACTGTCCCGCGTCCCTCTTCTCGCGGGAGGTGAGGTGAAAAAACTGACAGTGTTCGGATTATACGGAAAAATGCTTTCAAGACTGTTCGGAGGGTAATAATTTCCACTTGTTGCCTAAAAAAACAAGAATTGTGGCAACTGAATCCCACAAATACGAAAAATTCATCAAATATTGCTTGTAAAGGACAATGAAATGTATTAGAATACAAAAACATAATACCCTGAGGAAAAATTTTCTATGGGGAAAAGAGGCATTGTTTGATGATCAAAGTTGATCTGACGGGCGCAAAGGACTTTTTCGGACCCGTAGGCCCCGACTATTCAAGGATTTCAGACGCACACAGAAAACTGTTTGAGCATTCCGGAGAAGGTTCCGAGTATACGGGATGGGTGGAGCTGCCCTCGCGCGTGTTTTCAGGCGAGCTGAAATCAATTCAGGCCTGCGCAGCAAGAATACGTTCAAATTCAAAAGTTCTTGTCGTCATAGGTATAGGCGGTTCTTATCTTGGAGCCCGTGCCGCAATCGAGCTTTTGCGCTCGCCAAACTACAATCTTATCAAAAAAGAAACTCCGGATATTTTTTTTATGGGTAACGGACTTTCCGCAGCAGCTATTAACGAAACGATCGAGCTTATCGGAGATCGGGATTTTACTGTAAACGTAATTTCAAAATCCGGTGGGACGCTCGAGCCGGCGCTTTGCTTCCGCGTTTTTAAAAGTCTGCTTGAGAAAAAATACGGAGCCAACGCAAAAAAACGTATAGTAGCGACTACCGACGAGAGGAAAGGCATACTCCACGATACGGCGCTCAGCGAAGGCTGGGAGCGCTTCATTGTACCCGAAGATGTTGGAGGAAGATACTCCGTGCTTTCAGCTGTCGGGCTTCTTCCGATGGCAGTTGCCGGTATTGACATTGAAAAAGTATTGCAGTGCGCTATGCAGGAAATGC
>JASDTK010000345.1:5798-7773 GCA_041891555.1 Oscillospiraceae bacterium | reverse complement strand
CAGACGGCGATGCCGTCCCACATGACGCGGAACTCCTCTTCCACCTTGAAGTTTGTTTTTCCCTCTTCGGTGAGCTTCTTGTGCTCCTTGGCGAGCAGCTCGAATACCTCCTTCGTGTTCTCCTTACCGCGTGCGCAGACTATCATCGCCATATAGTTGAACATGGTAAAGCCGTTCATCGGGGAGGGCTTTTTCTTTAAATAGCTCATAGCCTCCTGCCAGGCTCTGGAGTTCGCGTTAGAAATCTTCATGACCTCCTGAAGCCTGTCATAGTCCATCTTCTTGCCGGCGATTTCTTCAAGCTGTCCTATCGCGTGCTCAAGCTGACCCTTTATGTAGTCGACTCTCGCCTGATCCGGCTCGTACTGGTCGCTGAAGGGGATGTCGACCATTATCATCGGTATATTGAGGTTTTTGGAAAGGTTCTCGTACCACTTGATAACCTCGTTGCAGATGTTGTTGCAGCAGCAGATAAAGTCCGGCATGGGGATCGTGAGGGATTCCGCGTAGCCCTCCTCGGCGTAGCCGAGGTTGAGGCGAGCATATGCGCACAGGTCAACGCTATAGCCCTTGCCCTCCGCGATGTCGATGAACTTCGGGGATTCCTTGCGCGCCGCTACGGCGCAGCAGTGGTTTTCGGGGTAGACGTAGTCAAGGTCAAGCGCCTCGACTATTTCCTGCGGGAAGATTGACGTCAGCCAGCCTATGGGCTTGCCCTCCATCTTCTTCTCGAACGCGTTCTGGTAATGCTCCATCTGAAGCATGTTCAATACTTCCACGGAGGTCTTTTCTTCGTCCAAAATAAAATCTCCTTTACTTTCGTTTCATTGCCTCGTCATAGGCATAGAGGGCCGCGCCCAGCGCGCCCGTGAGCTGTGACATCGGCGCGGGGATGATATTCATTTCAAGTATCTCCGACATGGCTCTTACAACGCCCAGATTCTGAGCGACTCCGCCAGTCAGAACAACGTCCGGCTCGATGCCGACGCGCCTTGCAAGACCCGCCACACGGTTGGCAACGGACATATGGATGCCCGCCGCTATATCCTCGCGCTTTTTTCCGGCGGCAAGCTGCGAGATGACCTCCGACTCGGCGAAAACCGTGCAGACGTTGCTGATGGATACCCGCTCCGTCGACCTTGAGGATAGCTCCGCGAGCTCGCCTACATCCACTTCGAGTATTTTTGCCATTACATCAAGGAAACGGCCCGTACCGGCCGCGCACTTGTCATTCATGACAAAACCCGTCAAGGTGCCGGCAGGGCTCAGCTTCAGCGCCTTTGCGTCCTGTCCGCCGATATCAATTATCGTACGCGCGTTGGGCAGCAAAAAATGCACGCCCTTCGCATGGCAGCTCAGCTCGCTTATCTGGTTATCGGCCTTTTCAAAGGTCAGCCGTCCGTAGCCCGTTACGACTATGCGCGAAATATCCTCCGGAGCGAGACCGGCCGTCTTGAAAACGTCCTCATAAACTCTGCCCGGGCCGCTTGTTCCGGTTCCGGTCTGTATAACTGAGCTTCCAGCTATTTCTTTTCCGTCCTTCAGCGCGACGGCTTTGCAGGCGGTCGAGCCTATGTCAATTCCTATTGTGTACAAAGGGTATGTCTCCTTATCCGTTAAATACTTTCGCTTCCTTCAGCTTTGCAATCTCTTCCTGGCTCAACCCTAATTCGGTGAGAATTTCCACGGAGTCGCAGCCGACATCTCCGGGCAGTCTGCTGTAGTCGAGAATATCCATGCTGCCGAAGCGGACAGGCGTCGTAGCGAGCGCGCCTTCGTTGCCGTTTGTATAGTGGAGCTTTTTGAGGAACTCGTTGGCGTAGGCTTGCTCATCCTTCAGAACGTCCTGCCAGGTGCAGACAACTTCGCCCGGAATGTCGGCCTTGTCCAGAATTTCCTTCCACTCGGCCGATGTCTTCTGGATGAACTTTGCATCAAACATCTGAACGATCTCTTCGACATTCATGAGCATTCC
>JASDTK010000345.1:0-5788 GCA_041891555.1 Oscillospiraceae bacterium | reverse complement strand
TATCTGGAGGCAAAATGAGCATTCCCATGATGGAATTATAGTCTTCATTGTCGGCAAGCTCGTCCAGGCCGAGCGCACGGGCCGCTCTGGCAAAATATGTGACATAGTCCGGCGTTCCGAAATAGTACCAAACTCCGTCCGAGCATTTATAGGTGTTGACAAGCGGAGTCAGCGGGTGCGAGCGGGTATAGGGATACATGGTGGCGTATTGCTCGCCCGTCATCGGAACAGCGAACGCGAAGATGCCGCAGTGGTAGAGGCTGACGTTGACATAGTCGCCCTTGCCGGTTCTTTCTCGATTGTAGAGCGCCGCCGAAATGCCTCCGGCGAGGAACATGGCAAGCTGGTTGTCGCCGAAGCCGGGAGCGTTGATTGTCGGTGGCCCTTCGCTGTCTGCCATTGCGTGCATAAAACCGCTGCGGGCGAAGTAAGTGGTGAAGTCGAAAGCAGGGCGCGCCGCGTCGGGTCCCTTTTCGCCGAAGCCCAGAATGTGCGCGAATATAAGGCGCGGCTGTTTTTTGCTCAGCGTTTCATAATCGAGCCCCATCGCCACGAGAGCCTCCTTGCGGTAATTGGTTATAAAGACGTCGGCTTCCTCGACCAGCTTACGCATGATCTCCTTGCCCTCTTCTGTTCTCTGGTTGAGTGCTATTATGCGCTTGTTGGAGTTTGTGACAAAGAACGCGGGGTTTTCCTCAACGTCGGTCGGGGCAAGCATGTTCATGCCAAGTACGCGCACGGGGTCGCCTCTGTAACTTTCGACCTTGATGACGTCCGCGCCCCAGTCGCCTAGCACGCGCGAGCACATAGGACCCGCTACATATGTGGACATCTCTACGACCTTGATGCCGGATAAAATCTTGTCTGTCATATACTACCTCCTAAAAAATTTGTTTCGGATATGCCCTTTGGCTACATTAATATATTTAAGCAAATATCATGCCAAGATGAAATATTCGTACTTTACGGCGAATATTTATGCAACAGCAATATTAACAGAGTGCATATTTGTGCACTATTAATATTTTTCATTTTGCATTAAAATAAAATAATTCGCATATTGCAACGATTATTTGCAATATGCGAATTATTAATTTTTGATTTTTCTACTTCTTCAGTTTCCTGTAAACAGTGGAGGGGGGGACCCCCAGCGCACACGCGGCTTTGGGAACCGATTTGTATTTATCGAGCGCCATGTCGATAAGCTGCTTTTCCATTTCCTCCTGCGCCTTGGACAAGGTGGTAAGCTCTGTGACCTTAACAGAAAGCTCAGAAGTGCCGCTGCCGTCGTTTTCAATGTCGAGTCTCAGAATTGGCAATAAGTCCTCCTGAAGCAGCGGACCGTCCTCTGACAGTATAACTATGCGCTCAATAACATTTTTTATCTGCCTCACGTTGCCGCGCCACGGCAGACAGCACAGGTAGTTATATGCCGCCGCGGAAAGCGCAACGGCTCTGCTGTATTTCTTGTTATAGAACGAAACGAAATGTTCAACAAGCGGGATAATATCCTCTCTCCTTTCTCTGACAGGAGGTACATGGATAGGTATAACGCTCAGTCGATAGAGAAGATCCTGCCGGAATATCGAGCCGTCGAGCAGCCTTGTGCTGCTCAGGTTCGTCGCGCTTATATACCTGACGTCGATAACGGACTCCCTTGTCGAGCCTATGCGGCGGAGCATACCGTCTTGGAGTACACGCAGGAGTTTCCCCTGAGTTTCAAACGGCAGTTCACCTATTTCATCAAGAAAAAAGGTTCCGCCGTCGGCCTCCTCCAGAAGCCCCTTTTTGCCGCCGCGCTTGCTTCCCGTGAAAGCTCCCTCGATGAAGCCGAAAAGCTCGGATTCAATCAGCTCCTTAGGAATTGCTGCACAGTTTATCACGACAAAGGGCTTGTCCTTTCTCGCACTGTTTCTATGTATGAATTTTGCTATCTCTTCCTTGCCGACGCCCGATTCACCCGTTATAAAAACAGAGGCGTCAGACTTTGAGGCGCGCATGGCGAGCTTAAGCGTATCCTCCATTTTTTTGCTGGAGGATATTATCGAGTCTGATTTCTCCACTTCGGCGAGTTTCTGCACCATTACGGAATAATATTGATTCAGCTTCTCCGCAGCGGCGAGCTGCTCTTCCAGCTGGATAAGATTCGTCATGTCGCGTCCGGTGGCGACGATATATTGCAGCTGATTATTTTCCATAATCGGAACCGCCGTATATAGAATCGTTTTGTCCAGTCCCTTGCTCTCCATTTTATATCGGATATTTCTCTGGATCGTGATTTTCTGCTTTGCGCAGAGTCCCACGACGGAGGTACCGTCATAAATCAGCGGCTCCAGGACGACATCGATGTGATGCCCCAGCAGATCCTCAGGCTTCATATCCGCCATTTCCCGCAGCTGTACGCGGCCGGCTTTGTTAATCATTATTACTGTTTTATCCGCGTCGCAGATTGCTATAACGGCATCTATACCGTCAATAACAGTTTGAAGAATGTTTTTTTCAAAAACATTTATGCTCTCGCCGCTCGGTTCACCGTTCATATAGCCCAGTCCCCACACACACAATATTTGCAAACTGATAATATTATAGCATTTTGCAACGCCCCGTACAAGCGGCACGGGCTCCGAAACAAAAATATCCGCAGACCTCGAAAGCAACAAAGGTCTGCGGATATTCTTTCGCGCTTCTCCCGAAGTCAGAACCTGTAATTTGAGTGAATGGTACTCGCGCGTTTCTGCTCTTCGGCTATGTTTTCTGGCGATAAATATTTCCTCAGCAGCGTATTAATTCCGTAATTGTTCTTGTTAATCAGTATGGCGGGAATCGTTGTGTCGTCAACAGGATAGTCCGTCACCGAAATAGGCAGCGGGATCAGCTCCGTATTGTTCTTTATCCACTTCTCGTTTCGTATGATAACGCAGTCCACGGCGCGGTTATATAATGTCTCGACTGTACCTTCAAGCGGCATCACAACAAACTCGACGGCTTTCCCCCTACATACGGCTTTTGATATCTGCACCTGGTCGATGGCTTCAGGGTCAACCCCGACCTTCATGCCGTCGAGTATTTCGGCGTTCCTATTATCCATAAAAATAAGGCAGTACGGTTCCTCATACCGGCAGTCGGGCAGGTCAAACAGCAGCTCCATATTTTCATTCTCGGCCAGTATATATCCCGCTGTTGCTTTTGACGTGACAATATAGTCAAAAAATTCCTTAGAGAGCATCTTGAGTCTGTTGCCCGCGCCGCTGACATATGCTATTGAAGACTCTACCGGCAGCTTCCGGCTGTCAAAGTAAAGCGCTGTCGCAAGGCTTCGAAAGCTGTCGTTGAACGGAATCGGCATGGCCCCGACGATAGGGTCCCAGCCCGTGTGTTTGCACAGCTTCGGGTAATCGATACCCGTAATCACCGTGCCGAGCTTTCCGCTGCGGCTTAAGGAGACACAGCCCTCCTCCTCAAGCAGGGAAATCGCATTTTGAACGATGCCTCTTGAAACGGAAAACTTCTCGATATATTCAATTATCGTCGGCAGACGGTCGCCGACGTTCAGAGACAGTATATCCCGCGACAGATTTGCTGTAATCGAGCCGTGCTTGTTGAATTTTTTTCTGTTCATAAATGCTCCTTGAAACTTCTAATTAAGCTTCCGAGACATCATTTTACAGCATATTTGTGGGGTTGAGAAGCCCCTTTTCATCAAAAAAGTGCTTTATCGTTTCCACAGACGCGCGACGCGGGCCTGAAAGAATGGCGAAAACATCTTTTTTCGTTTTACCGATGCCATTTTCCCATGTAATACAGGCATTTTTCTCCGTAAGCCTGCGGGCAAGCTCCGCGATAAGCTCACTGCCCTTCTCGTATTCCGCAAAGCTTTCCGGCAGAATACTTAAATGCAGGCGTCTTGAGCGCAGATGCCCGAAAACAACGCCGCGCAGGCCGCTTTCTTTCAGCGCCGCACTGTAGAAGCTCTCGGCTTCTCTCATGCTGACGGAAGGTATTTCAAAATCCGCGCCTAGCTTGCAGATGCGGCTGTCGTTTTGGCGTACCCTGTCCAGCTCGGAATTCACGGCTTCCGGCACGGCGTGCCGCAGCAGGCGGAATTTTTCGATTTCCTCCGCATCGGAGCCCGCCCAGGTGTCGTCCTCTCCGCCGCCGTAGGACGCGAACATCTCAAGTATCTCCGAAAGCTCCGCCTCGATTTTTTCGGCAGAGTCTCCCTCGAACTCCATATAGACCGCGCACTTTGCATACAATGGAAAATCAGGCGTGGATTTCAGAAGCGTCACTTCTTTTTTGTACCCATTTATGAGCGTCATCGACGCCGAGTCAAAATATTCCTCAGCCGCGAGATAAACGCCCGTGCCGTTTTCAATTTTGAAGCGCGCCTCCGCCGCTTCCGCAAACAGAAGAGCTTCGTCTTTATCGAAAAAGAAGAACATGACTCCCCAGCTTTCGGGTGCCGGTTTCTCCAGCTCCAACTCCAGCTCTGTCACAATTCCCAGCATGCCCTCGCTGCCGCAAAGTACATTGATCAGGTCACTGCCTTCATGGGCAAAGGCAGGCCCTTTTCCGGCACAGCCGTTTTTGGGCAGCTCCGCGATTTCAAGCCGCCCAAGTTCCGGAACATCACAGCCGCTTTTGTCAAAGACGCAGTCGCCTCGGTGTAACTTTAGAACTCTCCCGTTTGTGAGCAGTATGCTGAGCCCCCGCACCCTATCGCCCGTGTCGCCGTGAAGCGCTGAATTTGACCCTTTCGCGTTGCAGGAAAACATTCCGCCGAGGGTGGCGGTTTTTTCGGAGGGGTCGGGCAGAAAGGTTTTTCCCGAAAGCTCCGCCTTGTTTTTTTCGCAGTATGCCAGAAGCTCCGAAAGTCTCACGCCTGGCTCAGCCGTTACGAAAACCTTGCCGCCCTCTACCCTATGCCCGAGAACTCTGTTCAGCTTTTCCGTTGAAATAACATGCCCGCCGTTAGGTACCGCCGCGCCGCATATGCCCGTCATAGTCCCTTGAACGGTGACAGGTATTCCCTTCGCCCACAGCTCTCTTGCCGTGTTCTGAAGTTCTTCAACGGAGGAAGGAGAAGAGAAGGAGTCGCAAAAACCCGTCAGGCGCGATTCGTCCCTAAGGCGTAAAAAATCCGTCTCCGACATTATATTGACCTCCACGGCAAACCCTCCTTTCGTATCAGACCTTCCTATAAATCTGCAAAAGTGCCTCCGCAAATTCATTGCAGTCCGCGACGACGCCGACATCGCAGTTGTCAAATATAAGCGCGTTCGGATCACGATTCACCGCAATGAGAAGTCTGCTTTTTTCAATGCCCGCAAGAAAGGGTGCGGCTCCCGAGGCTCCGAAGGCAATACAGATTTTAGGGGCTAAAACAGCGGCAGAAGAACCTATCATCCGCTCACGCGGGATTTTCCCGTCGTAGACCACGGGTCTTGTTCCGCCGAGCGCTCCGCCCATTGCTTCCGCGAGCTCCGAGAGCTTTTGAAAGTTTTCCGCTTTTCCAACACCTCTGCCAGCTGCGATAACAAGCTCGGCGTTTTTTAGTGAATCATCGTTTTCGGCAAAGTCATACTCTATTTCGGTGAGCCATGCAGGAAGCTCCGTTTTTGCCTCAAAACGTACAAGCTCCGAAGTTTCAGCGCTTTCGTAATTATCTTCAGCCGCAGAAGGCTTCATCGAGAGCACAATTGGGGACTTTTCAAAACGGAACCTCGCCTGCAGGTTGCCGGAATACACAGTCTTTTTTACGGTCACACAGCTTTCCTCACAGTAAAGC
>JASDTK010000344.1:0-7780 GCA_041891555.1 Oscillospiraceae bacterium | reverse complement strand
CTTTTCGGATATAATGATACAATATGCCGCGGCGTCGGCAGAACCCAAACCGGTGCAGATTACGGCTTATGAAATCATCTCCAGAGGATACATTTTTATGCATGGAAACTTATTCGTCAAAGGCGCAAGAGAAAACAACCTTAAGAACATAGACCTCGAAATTCCGCGTGACAGCCTTGTGGTTTTTACTGGGCTTTCGGGCAGTGGAAAATCGTCGCTGGCATTTGATACGATTTATGCCGAGGGACAGAGGCGCTATGTCGAGTCGCTGTCTTCCTATGCCCGTCAGTTTTTGGGGCAGATGGAAAAGCCCGATGTGGACTACATCGAGGGACTTTCTCCCGCCATATCAATAGACCAGAAGACGACCTCCAAAAACCCGCGGTCAACGGTGGGCACGGTCACTGAAATATATGACTATCTGCGCCTTTTGTGGGCGCGCATCGGAGTGCCGCACTGCCCTAAATGCGGAAAGGAAATCAAGCAGCAGACCATTGACCAGATAATCGACCAGATTCTGCTTTTACATGAAGGAACGAGAATACAGATTCTCGCGCCTGTCGTCCGCGCAAGGAAGGGCGAATATCAGAAGGTATTTGAGGACGCAAGAAAATCCGGCTACGTCCGCGCAAGGGTTGACGGCAGCGTCTACGACCTGAGCGAGGAAATAAGCCTCGAAAAGAACAAAAAACACAACATTGAAATAGTTGTGGACAGGCTTGCCGTGAAGGCTGATTTTTCGCAGCGCCTGACGGATTCTGTCGAAACGGCTGCGGCGCTTGCGGGCGGCATCGTGATAATCGACATTCCGGACGAAGGGAGAGATCTGCTCTTTTCCCAGAACTACGCCTGCGAGGACTGCGGTATCTCCATTGAGGAGCTTACGCCGAGAATGTTCTCGTTCAATAATCCTTACGGTGCCTGCCAGACCTGCGGAGGCCTGGGCATCCAGCTCCGCGTCAACCCGGAGGCGATACTGCCGAATCCGGCGCTGTCTATTATGGACGGAGGCATCGAAGCAAGCGGCTGGGGAAACGTCCGCAACGACGGTATTTCGCGTATGTATTTCGAGGCGCTCGCGAAAAGATACAAGTTTTCTCTTACAGAGCCGATAAGGAACCTCTCACCCGAAGTCATAGACGTCATTCTCTACGGCACAAAGGGCGAAAAGCTGACGCTTTATTATGACCAGCCGCGCGGCAAGGGAACACTCAACCAGCCCTTCGAGGGCATCGCGAATAACATCGAGCGCCGCTATCACGAGACGCAGAGTCCGTCGATGCGCAACGAGCTCATGCAGTGCATGGGCGAATATGACTGTCCGGACTGCCACGGGCTGCGCCTCAAGCCCGAGGTGCTCGCCGTGACGGTGGGCGGTATCCGAATCAGCGATTTTACACAGATGTCCGTAACTAACGCGCTGGAATTTCTGGATAAGCTCGAGCTGTCGCCGCGCGACGCGATGATAGCGGACAGAATCCTTAAGGAAATTCGCCAGCGGCTGGGCTTTCTCAAGAGCGTAGGCCTTCAGTATCTGACCCTTTCGCGGGCCGCGGGCAGTCTTTCAGGCGGCGAGAGCCAGAGAATAAGGCTCGCGACGCAAATAGGTTCGGCGCTTATGGGCGTTTTGTACATTCTGGACGAGCCGAGCATAGGGCTTCACCAGAGAGACAATGAAAAGCTCATTAAAACTCTCAAGGATTTGCGCGACCTAGGAAACACCCTGATAGTCGTCGAGCACGATGAGGACACGATGCGCTCGGCTGATTACATTGTTGATATAGGCCCCGGGGCGGGCATACACGGCGGCGAGGTCGTCTGCACAGGCTCGATAGATGACATCTGCGCCTGCGAAGGCTCAATAACCGGGCAGTACTTGAGCGGGAAAAAGAAAATACCTGTTCCCACAGCTCGCAGAAAAGGCTCGGGACACAGTCTCGTTATACACGGAGCGCGGGAAAATAATCTCAAAAACATTGACGTTGAGATACCTCTCGGCGTATTCACCTGCGTGACGGGAGTTTCCGGCAGCGGCAAATCGTCGCTCATAAACGAGGTCTTGTACAAGACTCTCGCGGCGGAGCTGAACCGCGCAAAGACACATCCCGGCGCGCACGACAGCATTGAAGGGCTAAAATATCTCGACAAGGTCATCGACATTGACCAGAGCCCCATCGGCAGGACGCCGCGCTCAAACCCCGCGACCTATACCGGCGTCTTCAACGACATACGCGAGCTTTTCGCCTCCACTCAGGACGCGAAAATGCATGGCTACAACTCGGGACGCTTTTCGTTCAACGTCCGCGGCGGACGCTGTGAGGCCTGCACCGGCGACGGACTTATTAAAATCGAGATGCATTTTCTGCCGGACATCTACGTCCCCTGCGAGGTCTGCAAGGGCAAGCGCTACAACAGGGAAACTCTCGAGGTGCGCTATAAGGGCAAGAACATCTCCGAAGTGCTTGAGATGACGATTGAAGAGGGCTTGAGCTTCTTCGAAAATCTTCCGAAAATCAAGAATCAGCTCCAGACGCTCTGCGAGGTCGGACTGGGCTATGTCAGGCTCGGACAGTCCTCAACCACGCTTTCGGGCGGCGAGGCTCAGCGCGTGAAGCTCGCGACGGAGCTTTGCAAGAGGAGCACCGGCTCGACTGTGTATATTCTCGATGAGCCGACTACAGGGCTCCATGTCGCGGATGTGCACAAGCTAGTTGAGGTCCTGGGCAGACTCGTCGAGCAGGGCAACACGGTCATCGTCATCGAACACAATCTCGATGTTATCAAAACCGCCGACTACATTATCGATTTGGGTCCCGACGGCGGCGACATGGGCGGAGAGGTCATATTTGCGGGAACGCCCGAGGAATGCGCGGCCTGTGAGAAAAGCTATACTGGCCAGTTTTTAAAGAAAATGCTTTAAAACTTCAAATTTCTATTTCTTAATTAACAAATCAAGACGGTTCCCCGTATCATGGGTAAAAGGGGGAACTGTTATGGAAGCAATCGAGATTATTTCGGCGTTCGCGCTCTCGCTTACCTTTCTTTTGCTCATCTGGACAATCAAGGGCTTTTTACTGAGGCCTCCTGTCTGTGGAAGAGAAATACGAGTTACGACTGTGATTACGGCGGACGGCAGCACCAAGGACCTCGAGCGAGAGGTGACAAACCTGCGCTGGCTGAGGGAAGACGGCAGACTTATTACGGAGATACTCATAGTTGACGCGGGCATGGACTCGCAGACGGCGGAGATTGCGCGCTCTTTGCAGCGCAGGGATCCGACAATTAACATATGTACACCTGAAGAAATCGCAAATCTTATCACGCGGGGTATCGGGAATGGAGCAGAGAGATAACTACATAGAATTGTCGGGAACGGTTAAGGCTGTCCTGTTCCAGAACGAGGAGAACGGCTACACCGTTATCAAACTGGAGACTCAGGACGGCGAGGCTGTAACCGTTGTCGGCTGTCTGCCCTATGCCTGCCCCGGGGAGCTTCTCACCGTTACGGGCGGATATACCAAGCACTCTGTTCACGGCGAGCAGTTCAAAGCCGAGTGGGCAGAGCGCACGATGCCCGTGGGTGCGGAGGCAATTTTTGAATATCTTGCTTCAGGCGCGCTGCGCGGCATCGGTCCGGCGACAGCGACGCTTATTGTCACAGCTTTTGGCGGAAACGCACTTAAAGTCATAGAAAACGAGCCGGAAAGGCTGGGACAGGTCAAGGGCATAGGCAGAAAAAAGGCGTTTGATATTTCCGAAGCCTTTAAAAAGCAGGTGGGTATTCGCAGGCTGCTTGAGTTTCTCGGAAACTACGAAATAAGACCTATAATTGCGATAAGGCTTTATCACGATTTCGGTGATAAGGCGCTGGAGGTTTTGCAGGAAAACCCCTATATAATAGCAGGTGAGCACATCGGCGCAAGCTTTTCCGAGGCGGACACTCTCGCACTCAAAATGGGTTTTGAGAACGACTGCGCTGAGCGAGTCGCTGCGGCGGCTATATATGAACTCTGGCACAACTCAAGAAACGGGCATACCTTCATTCCGGCGGATAAGCTGGTGTCCGCAACATCCCAGCTTATTGAAGTGAACGCCGAGGCGGTTGAGGAAGCTCTGGATGTTTTGACCGACAGCGGCGAGATAGTGAGAACGGTGATAGCCGACAGGGAAGCCTGTTATCTTGCCTCGCTCTTTGAAGCAGAGGTGTATACGGCGCAGAGAATAAAAGAAATGTCGGGTGAAAAAATAAGCCCGAAAAAGGATATCGGTACGCTCATCGGACAGATTGAAAAGGAGCAGACTGTTTCTTATGCCGAAATGCAGCGCTATAGTCTGAAAATCGCGGCCGAAAGACAGATCATGGTGCTGACGGGAGGCCCCGGCACCGGAAAAACGACGACTGTACGCGCAATTGTTTCACTTTACGAGAAACTGGGACTGAAAACACTTCTCACGGCGCCCACGGGACGCGCCGCTAAGCGCATGAGCGAGCTGACCGGAAGGGACGCCGCGACTGTCCACAGGCTGCTTGAAGCGGGGTTTTCCGAGGAGCGCGACGAGCTTATATTCAAACGCGACGAGGACGAACCTCTCGTCTGCGACGCCGTGATTCTGGATGAGTGTTCGATGGTGGACATATACCTCATGGCGGCGCTGCTCCGCGCGATGCCGCCTAAATGCAGACTCGTCATGGTCGGAGACGCGGATCAGCTGCCGAGCGTCGGCCCGGGCAATGTTTTTCTGGACATTATACGCAGCAATATTGTCGAGACTGTGCGCCGGACGGAGATTTTCAGGCAGGGCGCGGAGAGCCGCATAGTCGCGAGCGCTCACATGATAAACAGGGGAGACTATCCGGAGCTTAAAGTAAATTCGGCGGATAGCGACTTTTTCTTCCTGCGCAGGGGCGAGCAGGCTCAGACGGTCGATACGATAGTCGAGCTGTGCTGCCATCGCTTGCCTGAAAAAATGGGTATTCCGGCGACGGATATTCAAGTGCTGAGCCCGACGAGGCGCGGTGAAACGGGTACAAGGTATTTGAACGCTGTGCTTCAGCGAGTGCTTAACCCTGCCTAAACTGGTAGAAAAGAGAAAAAATTCGGCGAAATTGTCTTCCGAGAGGGAGACAGAGTGATGCAAATAAGAAATAACTATGATATAATATGGGCGAAACCGGAAATCATCGAGTTTTCGAATGAGGCCGGCGGAGCGGGGCTTCCCGTTATTACTATGGGAGCAAAGCCCGAGCCCGGCACAGGTGTTTTCAACGGAGATATAGGCATCGTCGCCGGAATTGATACCGAAAATGAGACGCTGGCGATACTTTTTGACGACAAGCTTGCTTACTACGGCTTCGATATGCTGCCGGAGCTTGAGCACGCCTTTGCCATGACAGTCCACAAATCCCAGGGCAGTGAGTTCAAAGCCGTGATACTTGCGGCGCAGGAGGGCTCACCCCAGCTTATGAGCAGAAGCATCCTTTATACAGCCGTGACAAGAGCGAGGGAGCTTTTGATAATCGTCGGTAGCGATACGACGGTTTTCAATATGATAGATAACCACAAAGTGACAAGAAGATACTCAGGACTTCGTGCCAGACTGACGGATTAGCTTGCGCTGCTATGAAAGGACGGTAAACCATGGGCGTTTTTTCGGGACTTTTGGATCTTTTATATCCACCGCGCTGTGCCTTTTGCAGGAGAATCCTCAAGACGGGCGAAGTCGGTATGTGCAAAAAATGCGCTGACACCATAAAGCGCACGCATAACGGCGGCGTACAATCGGGAGACTTCTTTTCATGCTGCGTATCGCCGCTATTCTACGAAAACGAAGTGCGCGACGCGATACTCCGCTTCAAATTCAATGACGCGACGGTCTATGCCGACCTTTTCGGAGAGTTTCTGGCGGGCTGCATTAAAGAAAACCTCAAGGGGCGTTACGATATCATCACATGGGTTCCGCTGAGCAAAACACGCCTCAAAAAGCGCGGCTATGATCAGGCTATGCTGCTGGCGATGTCGGCGGCCCTGAAGCTCGACGATGTCGCGGTTGAGCTGCTTATAAAACACACGGACGTACCTGCACAGTCGGGCGTCGGCTCTGCCGAAAAGCGCCGTGCGAACATTTCGGGAGTTTACAGCGTGGCTGACGAGGAGCTTGTCCGCGGCAAACGCATACTGGTGATAGACGACATCGTGACTACAGGCTCGACTCTTTCCGAATGTGCCAAGACACTGAAATATTCGGGGGCAGAAGAGGTTGTATGCTGCACGCTTGCAAAAGCGAGAGAATAAAATCGGAAAGTTTTGTCAAAGATTCAATTGAGGCGCAGGGGACTGGCCCCTGTCTTTATTCACAGAGACTGCGAAAGGGAAGGTCGTATACATGGTCTTTTTTGAAAGAGATATTGCTATTGATCTGGGAACATCGAGTATAATCGTATATGTCAGCGGAAAGGGCATAACCCTGCGCGAGCCGACGGTCGTTGCCGTGGACAAGCACTCCGGCAAACTCCTTAAAGTTGGCGAGGACGCACAGAAGATGCTCGGCAGGACACCTGCGAACATCGTTCCCATTCATCCGATAATAAACGGCGTCGTTTCCGATTACGACATGACGGTGAGAATGCTCAAGGAGCTTATCCAGCGTATAACCTCTTTCAGCCTGTTCAAGCCGCGTGTAATAATCTGTGTACCCGGAAGTATTTCCGGTGTAGAGGAACGTGCTACAATCGACGCGGGAATTGAGGCGGGCGCGAGGAAGGTTTATCTCGTTGAGTCCTCCGTCGCCGCCGCTATGGGCGCAGGCGCGGATATCACAAAGCCTGACGGGCATATGGTTATCGATATCGGCGGCGGAACAACGGAAGTCGGAGTCGTATCATTAAGCGGCGTGGTTGAGAGCGAATCAATCAAAACGGCGGGCGATGCGTTTGATGAAGCTATAGTTAAATACATACGCCGCAAGCATAATCTGCTTATCGGACTCAAAACCGCTGAGGAACTGAAAATCAGAATCGGAAGCGCCTATCCCGTACAGGACCCGAGCGCCGAAGAGGTCAAAGGCCGCTGCCTGATGACAGGACTTCCCCGTACTGTTGATATCGATACAAACGACATAGCCGAGGCACTGCAGGAGCCCCTGTCCGTAATACTCGACGCCGTCCAGATGGTACTGGAGCGGACTCCTCCCGAGCTTGTTGCGGATATTTCACGCAACGGCATCGTAATGTGTGGCGGCGGCAGCCTTATACCCGGACTCGATAAAGTTGTCTACGCCAAGACCGGTATCAGTATAAACCCTGTGGACGACCCCGTAACCTGTTTGGCCTACGGAGCCGGCAAAATGCTCGATCATCTCGCGGGAATGGAAGAGGGCATGATAAACCTTGCCCGTAAGCGTCAGATGAAATAAACCAGAGGTCAGCAAAGCCTTAGCTGACCAGAAAAGATAAAGGACGGAACTGTAAAGTTCCGTCCTTATTGTTTACTTTATAAATGGCATTATTTATTCGCTTCGGCCGCTTCAAGCTCTCTGGCGCGGCACTTTGTCTGAAGCCAGGACAGCAAGTCCTCATAGACCTCTTCCTTGTTAAGCTCGTTTAATATCTCGTGGCGCGAATCGTGATAGAGCTTTAGCGTTACATCTGAAAGGCCGGCCTTCAAGAATCCGTTGTAAACCCGGAGAACGCCTTTGCCGTATTCACCGACAGGGTCCGCGTCGCCGGAAACGAAGAACACGGGAAGGTTCTTGTTCATCCGATCAAGGTTCTTGGGACTTG
>JASDTK010000343.1:0-1410 GCA_041891555.1 Oscillospiraceae bacterium | reverse complement strand
TTTCCACGTTTATGCCAATCAGCTCTTTATTTTTAACGATTATTCCGCTCAGCTTACTCTCAAACCGAATATCGCAGCCCAGCGAAATAAGTTCCTGTCGTATATTTTTTACAATGTCTCTCAGAACGTCTGTCCCGATGTGGGGTCTGTTAGACCAGATTATGTCCTCTGGCGCGCCTTGCTCCACAAAGGTTTCAAAAACATGCGAAATGCGCGGGTCATTCGTCCCTGTCGAAAGCTTGCCGTCCGAAAAAGTTCCGGCCCCGCCCTCTCCAAACTGCACATTTGAGTTCAGCGAAAGACTGCCGGTTTTCCAGAATTTTTCTACATCCTCTGTACGCTCGGTTACATTGCGGCCACGCTCAAGAATTATGGGTTTCATTCCGGCGCGAGCCAGATGGAGAGCTGCAAAAAGCCCCGCTGGACCCATCCCGACTACTACCGGAGGGAGCGCACTCTCTCTTTTAACCTCTGGAAATACATAGCCCTGCGGCTTAAAAAGCTCGATATGCCTGTTGTTCGCGGCCGTAACAAGACTCTCCTCGTTCTCTGCGGAGAGGGTTACGGAGCACACATAGTGCACCTCACTCTTTTTTCTCGCGTCAACGGAAAGGCGCGCAAGGCGCAGTTGACAGATGCTGTCGGACGAAAGGCCAAGCTCGCTGGCCGCTTTCTGTCTCAAATCACTCTCGCTGTAGTCGACAGGTAATTTTATGTTAGTGATTTTAATCAAAGTCTTGTGCTCCCAACTAAATTTATACAGTATATACTATATCACGAAATTACAGTTATATCTATCTTCCATGCGCGCTTTTTTACGGGCTTTAATAATTATTTCAATATTGATTTTTGCATATTGATTATATTGACCGCCACGCCATATGTCAAATGAGGAAAGCGTCAAAAAGCCCCCGGCAGTAAATACCGGGAGCGTTTTTTATTATGCGTCAGATCAGCCTATTTTAGAAAATAACTTGTCGAAGAATTTTCCGACACTTTCAAAGAAGGCTTTCATGGATGCCGAAATTTCCTTCATCTTTGACTGTGCCGCGGCGAGCTTTTTGACGGTTTCCTGCATCTGTTCGACCTTGGCTTTCAATTGGTCGGGATCGAGTTTTTCCAGCGAGCGGCAGAGCGAAAGCAGCTGATCAACCTGACCGTCGCTCACAGAAATATTATTATCAGCGGCAATCTGCTTGATTTGGGCTCTTACCTCGTCGTCCGACATGTTGACGGTCTGAGAGAGGACTTTTTTCAGCTCATTTACGATAGTTACGGCGTCGTAGCTGCCTATCTGATCCGCAAGATCGGCTGTAACCACAAGCTCCTGGGTTCCCGCGAGCTTTGCGATTTCGTCGAGCTTCTCGCCTGTGATATCCTCATACGCCTTATAAACGCCTGTGAGTGCGG
>JASDTK010000342.1:0-7878 GCA_041891555.1 Oscillospiraceae bacterium | reverse complement strand
CTTTCATGAAGCCCAGAAGTTTTTCCCTTGCGCCCTGCAAGGTTTCTGTCTGCAGTAATTTCATATATAGCCTCGTATAATCGGTAAATTCACTTTATTTTTTTATGAATCGGACAGTCCGCTGATTTTTTAACGCGGATTTCTTCCCACGAGGCATTTAAGCCGTCGTAGGTCAGCATACGCCCGTAAAGCGGCTCACCTATTCCCAGAAGGAGCTTGATGCACTCGTTTGCCTGCATGCAACCTATTACTCCTGCCGTAACTCCGATTACGGGTACAGGAGTTTTTTGTTTGGCCTTATCATAACCAAGGCAGGACAGACAGGGATAGTCTTTTCCGATATCCATCACATATCCGTAAAAGCCGCTGACGCCGCCCTCAACGAGAGGTATATTCAGCCTGATGCACGCACGGGCGACAGTAATTCTTGACGCAATGTTGTCCACGCAGTCGACCACGACATCCGAACCCCTTAAGCAGTCCTCGGCGTTATCGTCATCGAGCCTTCTGTCTATGGCAATCAGGTTAATTTCGGGGTTCAGCGTGGACAGCTTTTCCTTTGCCGACTCCGTTTTCGGTCTGTCCAAGTCCTTTGTGCCATGCAGAAACTGGCGGTTCAGGTTTGATTCCGATACGACATCGCAATCGAGAAAGCGCAGGGTGCCGACACCGGCGCAGGCGAGATAGGTGAGCACAGGTGAGCCGAGTCCGCCGGAGCCTATAACCGTCACCGTGCTTTGACCGAGCTTTTTTTGTCCTTCCTGTCCTATCTGGGGCAGAATAAGCTGTCTTTCGTATCTCATATCAGCCGCCTCCCACGGGCGGGAACAGCGCCACAATGTCTCCGTCTTTTACCGGAGCGTCGGAATCGATATATATACCGTTCAGCAGAAGAATCGCAATTTCTTCTCGGGTAATACGGAAGTGTTTTAGTATTGCTCCAATATTTTCATAATCCTTCGCTTCAAGCAGCGCCGATTTGCCTCTTCCGTCTCTGAAGGTTGCAAAGAAACGCACTTCAATCATAAATAACCTCCTTTATGACACTGTTAGATTGGTTCAGCTATCTGTTCCTGTAAAGTTTAATTATCGTTTTGCGAAGGAATCGGATCCCTTCGTCCGCAGACCGCGCCCTCAAATCCATCCGCAGTTTTTGTAAGCTCACAGGCCTTGGGGCAGCCGATACAGAACACAGAGGACTTCACTGCGCGCTCGGCTGCAAGGTATTCGTATTCGTCTTTATGGTTTTCGCCGTTCAGGACATATCGCGCAGCAAAATGTCCTATTTGCTCTGCCTCATAGCTAACATCATCGACCAGATCATGGACATAGCACGAATTTCCGCATAAAAACAGCCAGTCGGGAACTTGTCCTTTGTCGCAAGCTTCCTCCGCTAGTTCGCGTTCAGGTATGAGGCCTATTGAAGTAATCAGTGTATCGCAGGCTAAGAGCTCTTCCCTGCCGTCTTTAAGATTCAGTACGGTCACGCCGGAAATACGGCCTTTGCCGTGGATTTGGCTTATCGTACAACGAGTCCTCAGCGGAATATTATATTTTTCCAGACAATTAATTCTGTTGCGCTCCTGCCCTCCGCACTTTTCCTCTTTTTCGATTACGGCGAGCACTTCCTTGCCGAGGAGCTTAAGCTGTCTTGCCATAATTAGCCCGACATCTCCCGAGCCGAGTATAACAAAGCTGCCGCCGATATCATAGCCGCCAATGTTCACCATTTTCTGAGCCATTCCGGCTGCGAAAATGCCGGCGGGGCGGGTACCTGTAACCGGGATTGCGCCGATGGGACGTTCTCGGCAGCCGCTTGCAAGTATAACCGCACTTGTCTCAACCTTTACAAGACCGCATTTTTCTCCGCTAATAAGAAGCGTACCGTCCTTCTTAAGGCTTATAACAGAAGCGGAAACAAGGACCTCAATTTCTGCTTCGCTTATTTGTTTTTTGAATCTTTCCGCGTATTGCGGGCCTGTAAGTTCCTCTCCGAAATACACAGGGCCAAAGCCCAAATGGAGGCATTGATTCAGTATGCCGCCGAGAGTCTCCGCGCGTTCGACGAGCAATAACCTTGAAATGCCGTTTGCCTTTGCGCTGAGCGCCGCCGCCATGCCGGCCGGTCCGCCGCCGATGACGACAATATCATATTTCACCGCGCGCCTCCAATCAAATATGAGTCGGGTCCGTCCTTGTTGACCGATTCCGGCGGGATTTTAAGCTCACGGGCCAAAATTTCAATGATTCTCTGGGTACAAAAGCTGCCCTGGCAGCGGCCTGAACACGCCCCTGTTCTGCGTTTTACTCCATCAACTGAAACAGCTCCGGGATTTCTGTGAATGCTGTCGATTATTTCCCCTTCCGAAATTGTCCGGCATCGACAGACTATTTTGCCATAATCGGTATTCTCTTCTGCAAGTTGAGACCGCTCATTAATCGGTAATTCGGCAAGTCTTTTTGGAGCCGGACGTATCGGGTCAAAAGCCGGATTCATCTCAGCTCCGAAAAAAGCCGCCATTTTGTCTGCCGCATCCCGCCCAAGCTCATTTGCACAGGTAACGCCCGGCGTTTTAATGCCAATCAGACTTAAAAACGCGGGATTATCCTTGGATTCGTTGACTTCAAAGACCCCTATATTACCCTCCTCGCGGACATATGACCCGCTTTTGGAATCATAATGTACATAGTAAGGATTTGGCCTTATAGCTCCAAAAGACCTGATTGTCTGCTCCATAGGAAGCTCCGGCATCACCTCGGCGACTAGAGAACCGAGCCTGTCCAGCCCCTCAGCATATGTTTCAAATCCATCCTTTTCACCTGAAGAGGTCTTTGTCGGGCCCACCAGTATGTTCCCGTCAACCGTAGGAACCAGCGTTAAGCCCTTAGTCCTTTGTTCAGTCTCTTGCGAAATAATGTGGCTGACAAAGCCTGTGATTTTTGTGTCAAGTATAATATAGTTTCCCGAGTTCGGAAAGAGTCTCAAGGATGGTTTTTGAACTTTCTCAAGTATTTCATCAGCAAACAACCCTGCGCAGTTCATTATGCCTCGCGTAAAAAATACTGTATTCCCGGCAAAGACCTCGTATCCGTTATTTACTCTTTTTATATAACTGACTTTAGTTTTTAGGTTTAATTCCGTACCGTTATGAACCGCATTTTCCGCCGCAGCCAATCCAAGCTCCCAAGGTATTACCGTTCCGTCTTCGGGAGAAAAGAGGCCCAGTCTGACATCCGCGTTTAAATGTGGTTCCATTTTGAGAATCTCTTCTCTTGTAACTAATTTGAGGCCGTGGACACCGCTCTTGATACCGTCCTCAAATTTATCGCGTAATTTTTCTTCACCTTCAGGTCCGAAGCAGACCGTGATTGAGCCGCATTGTGAGTATCTCACGCCCAGTTCACCACACAAATCACCAAAAGTGTGGGACGCATTCACACACATCCGGCTCTTCAAAGTTCCATGTTTTGCATTGGCACCGCTGTAAATTATAGCTGTGTTTGCGCGGCTTATGCCCGTACAGAGGTCTTCGCGCGCTTCCATGATAACGGTATTAAGCTTATATCTTGCCAGATTACGGGCAGCAAAGCAGCCCAGAAGACCTCCTCCGATTACGATTACGTCGTATTTTTGCATGCTTTGACCTTCTCCCTTATAAACCCCGTTATAGACCTTACGCAGAATTATTATGTGTTTTTTGACAAATTATATAGAACTTCCTAACTTAATGCAATAGTTGGAACAAATAATAAAAAACTAACACGATTTTTAAAGATTTCCGGTAGATTTTAATATATTTCTACATTATTATTAAAATTAGTAAATAGCAATTTAAAAACAACACAATTATTATTCAGAGGAGGTGCACCTGGATAATCGCGAACGCGGTAACCAGAATATGATGGGTAAAATTCTAACAATCTCTCCCGAAAAGTGTACAAACTGCAGAAGCTGCGAGTTAATTTGCTCTTTCAACAAGACAGGGGAGTTTAACCCGCGAGAAGCCGCAGTTAATGTGCTTTTCTATGAAGAAGCTGCGATCTCTGTACCTGTAATGTGCATGCAGTGCGAAGATGCTGCATGCATAAAGGTCTGTCCCGTAGACGCAATCCACAGGGACAAAAACGGCGCAGTTCTGCCGGATCCCAAGAAATGCATCGGATGCAAACTGTGCATCAGCGCTTGTCCCATGGGAAATATCTCTTTCAGCACTGTTCAGAAGAAAATCGTTAAATGCAATCTGTGTGGCGGCGACCCTATGTGTGCAAAGGTCTGTCCTTCAGGGGCAATCCAGTACGTCGAAGGTACTACGGCAAACATCAGAAAGAAAAAGGTGCTTGCGGATAAATTCAAAGACTTGTTTGCGGAGGTGAACGGCTGATGAACGGTTGGATGGGAAAAATAATTCGTGTTGATTTAAACAACGGAACAGTAAAAACCGAAGCGCTAGATTCACAGGACGCAAAACTCTATATTGGCGGCAGAGGGCTCGGAACAAAGATACATATGAACGAAGTTGACCCGAAAGTCGACGCACTTAGCCCCGAAAACAAGCTGATATTCATGACCGGACCGCTTACAGGAACAATCGCAACCTGCGCGGGAAGATATGAGGTAGTTGCGAAGGCTCCTCTGACCGGAACAATCGGAGCCTGCAGTTCCGGCGGTCATTTCGGCCCTGAAATAAAATTCGCGGGTTATGACGGAATCATTTTTGAAGGCAAATCAAAAAAACCGGCTTATCTCTACATTAACGACGATCTCATCGAGCTCAGAGACGCAAGTCATATTTGGGGCAAAGAAGTTCCCGAAACCACAGACGAACTGGTTAAAGAGACTCATGAGGATGCAAAAGTCGCATGTATCGGACCCGCGGGCGAAAAGCTTGTTCTGTTTGCCACAATAATGAACGATAAAAACAGGGCCGCAGGCCGTTCCGGGCTTGGAGCCGTTATGGGCTCAAAAAATCTGAAGGCAATAGTCGTAAGAGGCACGAAATCCATTCAGGTCGCAAAACCGCAGGAATTTCTTGATGCATGCCTAGGCGCAAGAGCTGCGATGAAGGCAAACGGTGTTACCGGAACAGGTCTTCCTACATACGGAACAGAAATACTTGTGAATATCCTGAATGAATCCGGGGCGCATCCTGCAATGAACTGGCAGCAGTCAGTTTACGAGCATGCCGACGATGTAAGCGGAGAAGCTCTCACGAAGAACTATCTCGTGAGAAACAGAGGCTGCTTTGACTGTTCGATAGGCTGCGGAAGAGTCACAAAGATTCCCGGCGAAAGATCAACAAACTTCGGCGAGGGACCTGAATATGAAGCTGGCTGGTCCTTCGGATCGGATTGCGGCGTCAATGATCTGGCTGCGGTATGCGAAGCGAACTTCCGTTGCAATGAGCTGGGCTTGGATCCCATTACAATGGGCTCTACAATTGCATGCGCAATGGAACTTTTCCAGAGGGGCTACGCGACCAAAAAAGACATCGGAATGGATTTGAGTTTCGGTGACGCAGAAGCCATTGTAAAGCTCACAAGTATGACCGGTTACAGAGAAGGCTTCGGAGACAAGCTTGCGCTAGGTTCATTTAGAATGGCGGACAGCTTTGGGCACTCTGAGCTCTCAATGTCTGTTAAGAAGCAGGAGATGCCAGCTTATGACGGACGCTCTATGCAAGGAATCGGTCTCGAATATGCCACCTCCAACCGTGGAGGCTGCCATGTCCGCGGCTATATGACTTCACCGGAAATACTTGGCATCCCTACAAAAATGGATCCTCTGGTAACCGAAGGTAAAGCTGCCACGTTAAAGGTGTTCCAGGATCTCACTGCTGTTGTGGATTCCGTCGGAATCTGCCTTTTCACCACATTTGCCATAGGTCTGCCCGAAATAGCCGCAATGTACAGGACATGCACCGGTATTAACTTTACAGACGAAGAGGTTCTGCGCTGTGGCGAAAGAATATGGAACCTTGAAAGAGTATTTAACCTCAAAAACGGCTTCTCAAAGAAGGATGACACTCTGCCTCCGAGACTTTTGAAAGAACCCGTTACCTCGGGACCGGCAAAGGGCAAGGTCAACAGGCTGGATATAATGCTTCCTGAATATTACGCCGCAAGAGGATGGGACAAGGAAGGCGTTCCGACTGAGACAAAATTGAAAGAACTTTCGATAGGATAGATAACTAAAAAAATCAATACCGGCAGGTTTCATTTTAGCCTGCCGGTTTTACAATTAACATGTATGTTTAATGTCAAAAAGCACGATCCAGTGTATAAACATAAACAAGTAGAAAACGGTTAAAACTAACAACTATGTTAGTGTTACGGAGGTGCGCTCATGCCAAGAAAAAACCTTAACAAAGAAATGATTGTGGGAGAAGCAGTTCGCCTTATAGAGGAAACTGGCTACAGGGAGTTTACCATGAGAGACCTTGCAGCAAGGCTGGATGTAAAAGCCTCTTCTTTGTACAACCATATCGATGGAATTGAGGAAGTCAAATCCGCGATAGGGTTGAAGGCAATCAAAATGCTGAATGTGGCTTTGGCTGAAGCGGTTAAAGATAAGGAACGGGATGAAGCCGTGAAGTCGGCTGCTAGGGCATACAGAGCATTTGCCAAGGAGCACCCCGAATTGTATGAGACCATTATAGAAATACCGGTAAGCAGCGACAACTTACCATTTAAAGAATGTCCGTACAGTCTGCAACCGCTAGCCGCTGTCATAAACGAATATCCTGTTTCAAAGGAAGCTCTCATAAGCTCCTTTAGGTATCTGATGAGTGCGATGCGCGGTTTTCTGGAATTGGAACTATCCGGATTCCTGAAAGATAAAAGTATTGATATAGATATTAGTTATAACAGCATGGTAGAAATACATCTGGAAGTATTACATGCTCTTGAATTGTTGAATAAGTAATCAGGATAAAATCAAACTGCATCTGAACGAACCAGATAACAAACTCCAAAAGTAACGCAATATAGAATTTTTAAAAATCCCGTAAACATATTGTAAGGAGAACGCGAATGAGCAAGAAACTCAAAACAACCCTATGCCTGATTTTGATTCTGGGCTTGGCTCTAAGCTTTGCGGCCTGCAGTACAAAGCCTGCCACGCAGTCGGCATCACCTTCAGCCCCGACTTCAGCAGCTCCAACGGTGGAAAAACCTATAATCCGTCTTTCTACCACCACCTCGGTGAACGATTCGGGCCTGATGTCTTTTTTGCAGCCCTACTTTGAACAGGATACAGGGTATAAGCTTGAAATCACCTCCGCAGGTACCGGTGCCGCCATCGAAAAGGGCAAGACCGGCGATGCCGACATTCTGCTGGTTCACGCAAAGGCTTCAGAGGAAGAGTTTGTGAAAGAAGGTTATTCCAAGGAACGCATACCTTTTATGTATAATTATTTCATAATCGCCGGCCCCAAAGAGGATCCGGCTGGAGTAAAGGATTGTGCTACGGCTGCCGATGCTTTCAGGAAGATAGCCGAAGGAAAATATACGTTTATATCACGCGGCGACGATTCCGGTACAAACAAGGCTGAGCTGAACATATGGAAAACAGCTGGTCTCGTTCCCGATCCTGCAAAGGATTCCTGGTATATCAGCGCAGGACAAGGAATGGGTGCTTGCCTCAACATGGCCGAAGAACAGCAGGCCTATATTCTTACTGACAAGGCCACCTTTCTTACAAATAAAAAGTCCCTTGAAAACCTTCTTGAAAAATCGGACGATATGAAAAACACCTATTCCATGCTCATTATCAGTACGGATAAGTGGCCGGATACCAACGTTGCCGGAGCACAGGCCTTTGTTGACTGGATAACAAGCAGCAGGGGTAAGGAACTGATTAATTCTTATGGTGTTAAGGAC
>JASDTK010000341.1:266-7933 GCA_041891555.1 Oscillospiraceae bacterium | reverse complement strand
GTATAGTATTATGCAAAAGGGGGTATTGCCATGGACGTACAGCTGAAGCGCGGAGTCCTCGAAATTTGTGTTCTCGCCGCCATGCGGGAGGAGGACGCCTACGGCTACAAAATAATCAAAGACCTTTCACCGTTTATGGAGATATCCGAATCTACGCTCTATCCGATATTGAAGAGGCTGGAGCAGAGCGGCTGCGTTACGGAGTATTCCGTAGAGCATAACGGACGGCTTCGCAAGTATTATCGGATAACGGATGCCGGGCATGAAAGAATCAGCGAGTTTCTGAGTGACTGGGACAGTATAATGCGCGCATATCGCTTCATTAAAGGGGACTGGGAAAATGACAAAAATTGAGTATCTGAAAAAACTGAAGCGCGCACTCAAACAGGTAAGGCACGAGGAGCGCGGCAAATCACTCGCATATTTCGGCGAGGTCATCGATGACCGCATGGAAGAAGGTATTACGGAAGAAACCGCAGTCAGCGAGCTTGAGAGTGTCGAGGACGCGGCGGAGCGCATAATTGCCGAGGCAGCCGCGCAGGGCCAGCTGAAGCCGAAGCGCAGCGCCCTGGAAATCACGCTGATTGTCGTGGGCTTTCCGCTCTGGTTTCCGGTACTTCTTACAGTGTCTCTTGTGGTCCTTACGGTCTATGCTCTCGTTTGGGTCATAATAGGAGCTCTCTTTCTCGTGTCGGCGGCACTCGCCGTCAGCGGCATTGCGGGTATAATCGGACTGTTTATGTATATGGGTTCAAGCGCCGCATTTGCCATATTCGGAGTCGGACTTGTATGCTCAGGCCACGGAATAGCGCTGTTTATTCAGGTTCTGCATATGGCTAAAGCCTATGCAAAAGCGACTCCGGCTATCTGGAACAAACTTATTGACAGAAAGGAAGGTTTTTAACCTATGAACAAAAACACAAAAACAGCTCTTATTGTCGCGCTCTCCGTTTTCGGCGCGGGCGTTCTCATCTGGCTCTGCGTATCAATGAGCGTCGGCTTTAACTATTCCAAGCTCTCCTGGAACTGGGGCAAAGACGGCGGTAACAGTTCCTCCGACGATGCGTCCTTCTCAGCCGAACACTTCGACAGGGACATAGACGAAAACGGTCAGACCGTGATTCTCAATCTTGCCTCCGCCGACATCACAGTTTCGCCCTCTGAGGACGGAAAGCTGCATCTCAGCTATGACAACACCGAAAACAGCCGCTTTGAGTATGTGGAAAAGAGCGACAAAATAACTCTCACGCAGAAACAGAGAAGCGATACAATTATAGGTTTCCTCGAAAACAACAGCGAAAAGCTCAAGGTTGTTCTGAGCCTCCCCGCAGGCCGTGAGGGTGAGCTTGATATCAACGGCGCTTCGAGCGACATTTCATTATCCGATATAGACATAAAAGACGAAATGAAAATATACAGCGTTTCCGGAGAAATTGAAATCAGCAGCTGCAAGGCAAAAATTCTCGCAACGGGAGCAACCTCAGGCAATATCGAGCTGCGCACTATAGACGTATCCTCCATTGACGCCGACACAGTCTCCGGCGATATAAGGCTTTCCGATATCGGCGGCAAAATTCCGCTTACCCTTGCAACTGTTTCGGGAGAAGTGTATGCTGAAAAAGTCGAGGCAAAGGATTTCTCGGTCGAAACTGTATCCGGCAAAACAACACTTAAAAATGTTTCCGGAATGAAAGCGGACTTTTCCAGCACCTCCGGAGGAGTCGGGCTGAATAAGGCCAACTTCAGAGAAATTAAGTTCTCCACAATTTCGGGAGATATTTCAGGCACTGTCACAGGTTCTTCGGATGACTACACAGTATACACGGATACCGTATCTGGCCGCAACAGTCTTTCCGGTCACAGAGGACGCGGAGAGAGAACTCTTGATTTTTCCTCCACCTCAGGCAGCTTCGATGTAAGCTTTGAAAATTAATATTTAGGGAGAATCCAAAATGCACAGGGTCTTTATTGTTGAGGACGATACGGTAATAGCAGAGGCCATCAGGCGCCGAATAAGCGCCTGGGGCTGCTCCGCGCGCTGCGCCGTAAACTTTGAAAATGTTCTTTCGGAGTTTGTGGATTTCGATCCCCAGCTTGTGCTCATGGATATTTCCCTGCCCTTCTTTAACGGTTATCACTGGTGTTCGGAAATTCGCCGCGTTTCAAAGGTGCCGATCATCTTCGTTTCCTCTGCGTCGGACAATATGAATATCGTTATGGCGGTCAATATGGGCGGCGACGACTTCATTGCCAAGCCCTTCGATTTCGATGTGCTGACGGCTAAGGTGCAGGCGCTTTTGCGCCGCGCTTATGACTTTACCGTCCCCGCAAAGCTTCTTGAAAGCGGTGGAGCCGTCCTGAACATTTCGGACGCAACTCTCACCTTTGACGAAAAAAAGACGGAGCTTACGAAAAACGAATTCAAGATGCTCCAGATGCTTTTAGAAAATAAGGGCAGCATCGTGACGCGCGACGAGATCATGACGCGGCTCTGGGAAAGCGACAGCTTTGTTGACGAGAACACACTCACCGTAAACATCACCCGCCTCCGCCGAAAGCTTGAGGATATGGGGCTTATAAACTTCATTATCACAAAAAAAGGCATCGGCTATATAGTCGGAGAATAAATATGTTTTTTTCTTATCTCAAACGCCATTACAAGGTTATAATTCTCTTTAGTATGTTTGTCCTGATTTTCGCCGTAGTTTTTTCGCTCTATAATATTCAGGCGGAAGCGGTGCTGTATGCCGCTCTGCTTTGCTTCTGCATTGGGCTCGTGGCCTTCGGGTTCGGTCTTTGGCACTATATTGCGCGTCACAGAGCCCTCAGTGAGCTTATGCGCAATATTGAAATCGGTCTCTACGGACTGCCCGAGCCGGACGGAGTGATTGAATCGGACTATCAGGAACTGCTCCGCAGACTCTATGCGCAGAAATTGCAGATTCGCGGCGAAACGGACGGAGCAAGGCGAGACACCGAGGACTACTACACGCTCTGGGTTCATCAGATTAAAACGCCTCTGGCGGCGATGCGGCTTCTTCTCGCCGATGACGCGGGTTTAAACAGCAATCTGCTTCTTGCCGAGCTCTTCAAAACGGAGCAATACGTTGATATGGCGCTGCAATACGTCCGGCTAAGCAGCGATTCACATGACCTGCTTATCAAAAAATGTGCTCTAGATGAAATAATCAAAAGCTCTCTTCGCAAATACGCCAGACTTTTCGCGCTGAAAAAGCTGGATTTTTCGTTTGAGGAGACAAATCTGACAGTTTTAACCGATGAAAAATGGCTTGCTTTCGTAATCGAGCAGCTTTTTTCAAATTCTCTCAAATACACTCAAAGCGGAAAGATAAGCATCTATGCTGAGGGTGAAACGCTGATTATAGAGGACACCGGCATCGGTATCAGGGCTGAGGACCTTCCGCGCGTCTGCGAAAAAGGCTATACCGGCGCAAGCGGCAGAGCAGATAAAAAATCCACCGGTATCGGGCTGTTTCTCGTTAAGAGCATACTTTTGAAGCTGGGTCACGGGCTTGAAATCGAATCAAAGGTCGGAATTGGAACCAAGGTAAAATTGGACCTGCACATCGCGGATTCCACATTTGAATAGCAAACCTTACCAAACTGTAAGGTTTCAAGCCGAAATGTAAGTCAAAGAAATGGCGCACGTTTCGGCTTTTCGCTAGAATAAAACCGTAACATAAGGTACGGAGGAAATATTATGACACTTCTTGAAGTTAAAAATTTAAAAAAGACTTATGCCACACGTTTCGGAAACGTGAAGGTGCAGGCTCTGACGAACGTCAATTTCACAGCCGAAAAGGGCGAATACATCGCTATCATGGGCGAAAGCGGCTCCGGCAAAACAACGCTCCTTAATATTCTCGCAACGCTTGACAGACCCACGGGCGGCGAGGTCGTGCTTGAGGGAAAGAGTACGCTCCTAATTCCCGAAAAAGACCTGGCCTCCTTCCGCCGCGACAATCTCGGCTTCGTTTTTCAGGATTTTAACCTCCTGGACACCTTCTCCCTGCGCGACAACATTTTTCTTCCCCTTGTTCTCGCAGGCAAAGCCCACAAGGAAATGAGCGAGCGCATTATCCCGATTTCCTACAGGCTTGGGATTACGGATATACTCGACAAATTTCCCTATGAGGTTTCCGGCGGGCAGAAGCAGCGCTGCGCCATTGCGAGAGCGCTCATCACAAGCCCGCGTATCATACTCGCGGACGAGCCGACAGGAGCTCTGGACTCGCGCTCCGCGGACGCGCTGCTGGAGGTTTTTAAAGACATAAATTCCTCCGGTCAGACTATACTCATGGTCACCCACAGCGTAAAGGCGGCTTCGAACGCGGGAAGAGTTTTATTCCTGCGCGACGGCGAAATTTTCCATCAGCTTTACCGCGGCGAAAGGACAAACGAAGAAATGTTCTGCGTTATTTCCGACACGCTTACTGCTATGGCAACAGGCGGTGAAAAGGATGCGTAAGTCCGTCTTTTATCCGAGGCTCGCCGCCCAGAACATCCGCCGCAACAGGCAGTTTTATCTGCCGTTCATACTCACCTGCGTCGCAACCACGGCAATGTTCTACATCATGTGCTTTCTCGCTTATAACCCCGCGACAGAGGGACTTCACGAAGCGCTCTATTTCATAATGCAGCTGGGCTGCGTAGTAATCGGAGTCTTTTCGGCAATCTTTCTGTTTTATACCAACAGCTTTCTGATGAAGCGCCGCCAGAAGGAGCTCGGGCTGTATAATATTCTCGGAATGGGCAAAGGCAATATCGCGGCCGTTCTGTTTTTTGAAACGATTTATGTGACGCGCATAAACCTCGTCTGCGGCATCGCTCTCGGTATACTGCTTTCCAAGCTCACGCTTCTGTTACTCTGCAAGCTCATAGCTTTCTCGGTTCCTTACGGCTTTGAAATTTCCGTAAAGGGCATTTTGTACAGTGTATACCTCTTCTGCGGCATTTTCCTTGCGATTCTCATATCCAACCTCATCCGCATAAAGCTCTCGAAGCCCATTGAGCTGCTTCGCGGCGGCAATGTGGGCGAAAAAGAACCGAAAACCAAGTGGGTTCTCGCAGTACTCGGAATTCTCGCTCTTGGCGCTGGCTACTGGATAGCAATCGTGACGGAAGCTCCACTTCAGGCAATTCTGCTGTTTTTCGTGGCCGTGCTTCTCGTCATCGCAGGCACCTACCTGCTTTTTACCGCAAGCAGCATAGCGATACTCAAACGGCTTCGCAGCAAGCCTAATTACTACTACACAACAAGGCACTTCATTCCTGTTTCCGGCATGATATACCGCATGAAGCAGAACGCCGTAGGGCTTGCGAACATCTGCATCCTTGCCACTATGGTACTGGTCATGGTCTCGGGCACTGTCTGTCTTTATCTCGGTACAGAGGACGCTCTAAAAAGCTCATTTCCGACTGACATGATAATAAACATATACAAACCCACAGGCACCGCGCGCGACGACATCCGCTCGGCTATCGACAAGTCCGTATCGGAAAGCGGCCTGAAAATGTCCGGCGTAACGGATTTCTATTCCCTATCCTTTTCGTCACAGCTTGAAAACGGAGATTTCGGCAAATCACCTCATCTCTATGTGGATCACTACGACAATTCTGATGTCTATCTCCTATCTGACACCGAATACGGCCGCATGACAGGTGAAACAGTCACACTCAATACGGACGAGGCTCTGGTCTATGACGAGAAATCTATGCTGGACAGCAGCTTTTCAATGTTCGGTAAGGATTATAAAATAGAAAAAAAGCTCGATAGTTTCCCCGACATTTCAAAAGTGGCTACGATTATTCCTTACAGATTCGTGTTCGTCATTTCAGACGACACTTTTACTCAAATCGTAAGCTCACAGACCGAAGTCGAGCCGGAATGGTATTACGGTTTTGACCTGGACGGCACGAGCGACCAGAAGATTGCCTGCTGCGACGCCCTGGAAAAGGTACTTGGGAGCGCGGTTATCACTTCCGGCAGCACCGACGGCTACCACATTGCAAGCTACGATACCGGCAAAACAGATGTCTATGCCATGAACGGCGGTTTCTTGTTTCTCGGGCTCTTCCTCGGGCTCATTTTCCTCATCGCAACGGTGCTTATTATCTATTACAAGCAACTTTCGGAGGGCTATGATGACAAGGATCGCTTTGAAATCATGCAGAAGGTCGGCCTGAGCCGTCCCGAAATCAAAAAAGCGATTCGCAGTCAGGTGCTCGTCGTGTTCTTTCTCCCGCTCTGCATGGCGGTCATCCATATTGCCTTCGCATTCAAAATGATTACTAAGCTTCTGCTGGTTATGAATCTCACAAACGTAACTCTATTCGCCATATGCACACTCGCGACTGTCGCCGTTTTCGCTCTTATATACGGCGTGGTTTATATGCTCACCGCGAAGATTTATTATAGAATTGTGAGCTGAATTCTCCTCTATCCGTTTACGGAAAAGCAGCCGGACTGTTACCAATTAGCAGTCCGGCTGTCGTGTTATACATAAAATTTTCGGTAATTTATTAGATTTTTCCCGTCTCCATGAAGCCGGTGCGGTCATATCTGCCTGTGAGCAGATACGGGAATATCTTTTCGACGTCGACAGCTTCAGCGAGCTTCATACCCTTGAGCAGGAGGTCGTTTTTGCAGTAGGCTCCGCCGATTATGGTGCTTATCGGCAGCTCCGCCCACGGGTCGTCCTTGCCGGATTGCAGTTTCAGTGACGCAAAGCCCGGCTCCCAGGCCTTGTAGGTGTACTCGCAGAGGTTCTGATACAGCCCTCCGTTTACGAAGTGCGGCTTACCCTCCTCATCGGAGGTAAAGCTGAAGTCGAAGAAGAAACCGGAGCCCTCGCTCTTTTCACCCGCTCTCGGGAATTGATACACAACATCGGTGAGAGGGCTGTTGTATTCGCCTATATCGAGCTTCGCGTTAATCAGCTCCTCGCACTTGAGGGCAACTTTAACACTGAAAGTGTCTCAGTCGCGGCGAATATCGAACTGGGCGCCGAGTTTTTTCGGCATGTGGCCCATGTCGCGCCCGAAGTAGGTCGCCATTTCAGAGCCGGGACCGCCGAGTAAGAGCGCGATGGGGTACAGTCCCAGATCAAAATCGTGAGTTACGAGTATCGAGAGTATCGCCTCGTAGTATTCGTCCGCGAACGAGGGTTTGTTGACGTGGCAGACTGAAAGCGTAGCCACGGGCATCGGGTAGGGCCTCAGTGGGCGCGGAACCAGCTTTCTTACCGCCATATGGTCTGTCATAAAGGCCATGTAAATGCCCTCCTGCTCGCCCATCAGAGAGGTTTTCGAGAATTTCTGTAGATCCTGCATAGAAGAAATAAAGCTCGGAGCCTTAGGCTGTTTAAGGAAGAGTTTACGCCCGATTTCAAAGCCGCCGCGTGTCGCGGGAGCAATTTTACCGACCTTGACCGCGTCGCCTATGACGTAGGTGTCATAGCCCTTTGCCTTAAGTTCGTCCGCAAGCTCTTTATTCGGACGCATACCGAGCGAGAGCACAACCGCGTCCGCCGGAACCGTCTTTTCGGCTCCTGTCGCCTTCTCCTCGAGCACGACGGAATCCGCTTTTATTTCCTTCAGTGTATGCTCAAGCAGGAAACCCGTCTTGTACATTTTCAGTCTGCCCA
>JASDTK010000341.1:0-256 GCA_041891555.1 Oscillospiraceae bacterium | reverse complement strand
CTATTGTGCCGGTGCCGTCGGGGGCGATTTTGTTCAGCATATCGACAACCGTGACCTTGTTTCCCGCTGAGCAAAGATATTCTGCGGTTTCAATGCCCGTCATGCCGGCGCCGACAAGAATGATATTTTTCTTTGTAAGTCCCGCTTTCCCGCTCAGCACGTCCTCCACGCTGTACACGTTTTCCCCATGTACTCCGGGAATCTCGGGTATTATCGCGGCGCCGCCTGCGGCGACGACCACGGCGTCGGGCTTCAG
>JASDTK010000340.1:0-8038 GCA_041891555.1 Oscillospiraceae bacterium | reverse complement strand
CGGCTGTGTCGATGCCGCTGATGGAAAGGCTCTTTAAAACGCCGTATTTATCCGCATAGTTATAGATTGTGTCGGCTCCGAGCTCCTGCGAAATATCCGAAAAAGCGCTGTTGCAGGAGTGCGCAAGCGCCTGCTCGATTGTCTGCTGTCCATGTGTACCCGTGCAGTGAACAAAATCTCCTCCGATGGTAACTCCGCCCTCGCAGGTAAAGGTTCTGGTGTATAGGTCCGGTATGTTTTCAATTGCCGCGGAGAGAGTGATGAGCTTAAACACTGAGCCCGGCGTGTAGGTCGCGCCCAGGCAGCGGTTCATATATACGCCCTCATATGCAGGAGCTGAGGTGTCGGGCGGATTATTCGGGTCATAGGAGGGTGTACTCACCATACAGAGTATCTCTCCCGTCTTGTAATTTGAAACAAGAACGGCGCCCTTTCTGCCGGCAAGCGCTTTGTAGGCGATTGCGTTAAGAGAGGAGTCGACGGACAGCTTCACTTTTCCCCCGTTTCCCGAAACACTAGCAACGCCGTTTATAAAATCGTAGCCGGCAAGCTTTGAGCTAAAAACACTGATAGCTCCCGTTCCGACGTTCCCTGCGTAATCTCCCACTATGTGAAAGCAGGCTTTTCGCACCGTTTCATCGTCAGCATAGGAAAAAACTCCGTCTTCCGCGTGAGCAAGCACGACCCCGTTCCTGTCGACTATCGTGCCCGTGTCCAGGACACCCTCGTCGTAAACGCTGCTGTTAGCTCGCAGCATTGCCCAGCCTTTGCCGTCGGCATAGAGCCTTATGGTAAAGAAACAAAGCCCTAATACGAGCCCGAGTGCAATCAGTATCGAAAAATATGCCCTGTTTTTAATCTTCTTCATTTTCTGCGCCCCTTCTTCTCGCTACTTCTGTCAAAGAGGTCACGCGTATCTTCCTGAGACTCTTCGGTTTCATCGGCGGAGCTTTCGGCCTCGCGCTCGGTGAATTCATTCCAGTCATGCATTTTGGACGGATCCTTCATAATGAAGCTCGCGCTTTTCCGCGTATCCGTTGCCTTAATAAACGCGAGCAGCGCCCAACAGGATATAAGGCTGGAGCCTCCCAGTGAAACAAAGGGAAATGTAACGCCTGTAAACGGGAGTAAATCCAGTGAGCCGAAAACATTCAGACCAAGCTGAACCATCATCATTGAGACAGCGGCGCAGCCTGCAATGACATAGAAGGCCGAGCGTCCCTGCGAAGCGTTATGCACGGCGAACGCGGCGAGAATAATAATTGCCAGCACCGCGCATACGGCAACAAGCAGGCCCATCTCCTCGCTCACCATTCCGAAAACGAGATCTGTGTCTGCAGCGACAATATTATGAAGCCAGCCGTGCCCCGCGCCAAGTCCGAAAAGTCCGCCGGAAGCTGCCGCAGACAGCGCTCTCGTCTGCTGAAAGCCCTTGCCGTTTACATCCTCCCAAACGTGTCCCCAGGTCGCAAAACGCGCGGCTATATGAGGCTTGATGCTGAGCGCGAGAAAACCCGCAAGACCCGCGCCGGTAACAGCGAGCAGAACCGTCGCGATATTTCCGCTCCGCATAAAGGAAATAACAAGGAAGGTCGCAAAGAAAACCAGCGCTGTACCGAAATCTCCCATAACAGCAAGAGCACCCACGCAGATTGCGGAAAACGCTATGAACACAAGCAGATTTTTACCCCTGTAGAGCCTATCCATTGTAGCGGCTCCCGCATAAATGTAGACTATTTTCACAAATTCTGAGGGCTGGAACGAGAAGCCTGCAAAATTTAGCCAGTTCTTTGCACCGAACATAGTCGAGCCAAATACGACATTGACAGCTAGCAGCCCGACAGCCGCGACAGCAGCCGGTAATATCATGGTTTTGACCCTCTTAAGGTCACGCAGCCATGAACCGAGTATTATAAAAAACGCAATTCCCGCAATAAGCAGCAGCACCTGCTTGAGCATGTTCTCCGGCGTTGAGCTTGCGCATACGGACATACCTATCGTACTCAGAAAAAAGGCCAGAGCCTCGACCTCGAAGCCCTTTCTGCCGATAGTCCGCATTACAATATAGTAAATCCACATTATGATGCACAGAGCGATAAATGAAAGCGCTATCTGCGCTCTGTACTTTTCGTCACAGTAGTAGAGCTGCTGGTACATTACCAAAAACTGAAAAAGCGTCACAAAGCGGAACATCTTTCCCGGAGAAATCAATTTGCCCGGAGCCGTTCTGCGCTCCGCTATTATGCCGCGTTCCTCTTCCGTAAGGTTGAAGAACCGGATTTTTGATTTGCCTATGCTTATCAAATCTCCGTCCTCGAGCCTTTCGCCCTCTTCGGTTATAATTTTTCCGTTTATTCTGGCTTCGGAGTTGTGCCCGATGTCATAGGCAGTCCAGTTGCCGGTTTCGTCGCGAATCAGGACCAACTGTGTTCCCTCCGCTGAAAGCTCATTCACAACTACGTCCGAGGACCGAGCTTTTCCGACGGTACACTCCCAATGGCGCAGCGGTACCCTCGAGCCGTCAGGCAGATCGAGATATCCCCATACTTCCGGCTCATAACGTTCGCGAAGCATCGAGTAGGCACAGCGCATTAATATAAGAATTGCCGCAACCGGAAGCATGAAACGGGTGAAGTAAACAAGGTAGGATAAAAACGGGCTGAAAGCGCCCGCATCGGACTGCGCGAAAAATCCGTTCAAACTCTGCATAAAGCCCTCCACCCTTGTCACCTCCGTTTCAGAATACTTTCGATAAAATGCTATAATTACAATCAGCTATTTCTCCTACGCTTATCATAACCGTATAGCAGTTTATGATATTCGAATAGCTAATGTCAAATCAATGTTATGACGACCGCCAGATTGTATCTGACGGTTTTCATAGCCGCAGGGCGGTCTATGAAAAAATATAATATTACTGTAATGACCGTCAGATGGTATCTGACGGTCATTATAACATAATGTTCCAAAATATAAAATGAAAAGTTCGTTACTTCAGGATAACTCTGTTATAGTTCTTCTTTCCGCGTTTTATTACGACACCTTCACCGGACAGCTGCTCGCAAGTATAGCACTTGCCGGTGTCCGAAACCTTTTCACCCGCGGCCTCAACTCCCCCCTGATCCACAGCACGCCTAGCATCGGATTTTGAGAGGCAAAGCCCGCTCTTGACCAGCAGAGTTATTATGTCAACCGAACCGTCAACTAAGTCGGATTCCGCGAGCTCGGTAGTCGGGATATTGGCCATGTCGCCGCCGCTGGAGAAAAGAGCGCGGGCGGCTTCACGTGCTTTTTCCGCTTCATCTTCGTTGTGGACGAGTTTAGTCAGCTCATATGCGAGTATTTCTTTGGCGTCATTGAGCTTCGCGCCCTCCCACCTGTCCATCTCGTCTATCTGTTCGAGCGGCAGGAAGGTCAACATACGCAGGCACTTGAGAACGTCCGAGTCGCCGACATTGCGCCAATACTGATAGAAATCATAGGGCGTTGTCTTTTCCGGATCGAGCCAGACCGCGCCGGACTGCGTTTTTCCCATTTTTTTGCCTTCCGAATTCAGCAGGAGCGTTATTGTCATAACGTGTGCGTCCTTTGAAAGCTTCTTGCGGATTAGCTCCGTACCGCCGAGCATATTGCTCCACTGGTCGTCGCCGCCGAACTGGAGGTTGCAGCCGTAACGCCTGTAAAGCTCCAGGAAGTCGTAGCTCTGCATGATCATATAGTTAAATTCGAGGAAGGACAGGCCCTTTTCCATGCGCTGTTTGTAGCACTCTGCGCGGAGCATGTTGTTGACAGAAAAGCACGCGCCGTATTCGCGCAGGAAGTCGATATAATTTAGGTTCAGGAGCCAGTCGGCGTTATTCACCATTATAGCTTTTCCCTCTGAAAAGTCGATGAATTTGCTCATCTGTTTTTTAAAGCGCTCGCCGTTCTGCTGTATTGTCTCAACTGTCATCATTGTGCGCATATCACTACGTCCCGAAGGGTCTCCGACCATTGTCGTGCCCCCGCCGATGAGCGCGATAGGTTTGTTCCCCGCCATTTGCAGGCGCTTCATAAGGCACAGTGCCATAAAATGCCCGACGTGCAGTGAATCAGCCGTGGGGTCAAAGCCTATATAAAAAGTCGCCTTGCCTGTGTTGACAAGCTCTCTTATTTCTTCCTCGTTAGATACCTGCGCTATAAGCCCGCGCGCTTTCAGTTCCTCATAGATTCCCATTAGTCTTATCCCTTTCAATCATTTCATGTATAAGCTCAATGGCTTTCGCCATGTATCCTTCACAACGCTCATGGCTTCCGTCCGCTATAAGCTCACGGCATGGCAGCGCTCCAAATTCTTCCCTACAATTTGCCGTAAACTCCTTTGTGAGTCTTGCTATGTTTTCCTTTGCAGCAAGGTTTCCCTTTTCATTATAGGGGTAACGCAGGCCAAGAATATAAACTCCCGCCGCGACCGCTCCGCAGACTTCTCCGCAGCGCAGACCTCCTCCAAAGCCGCCCATTGCGGCAAGTGCCGTATCCTCATCAATACCGCACAAGTCACGGCAAAAATATGCAACGACCTGAGCGCAGTTGAAGCCGGAGGCATGAATCTCAGCAATTTTTTTCGTGTCTGCCGTCATTATTGTCCCTCCCCGCAATCAGTTATGTAAACCCGATTTGAATCTTTCCGCCGCTTCGAGCTGCTCGCCAGCGGAAATAAGTGTGTTTTCTGTTATATTATCCCCGCCGTGGAGTCTCGCAAGCTCTCGCTTTCTGCCCTCGCGGTCAAGCTCCGAAACGCTCGTATATGTCCTTCCGCCGCGCTCTTCCTTTTCGATAAGGTAATGAGTATCGGCCATAGCGGCAATCTGCGGCAGATGCGTGACGCAGAGAACCTGCTTATGTCTTGACAGCTCCGCAAGCTTCTCTCCCACTCGTGAGGCCGCAACACCGGAAACGCCGGTGTCAATTTCGTCAAAAACCAGGGTTTCAAGCGTATCCTTTTCGGAAAAAACATTTTTCATCGCCAGCATGATACGCGAAAGCTCTCCGCCGGAAGCGATCCTGCTGATAGGCCCGGGTTTCTCGCCCTTGTTCGCGGACATAAGGAATCTTATCTCGTCTCCGCCTGTTGTATCGAAGCCGTCAGCGTTGTCAATCTGTGTTATGTCAACCACAAAGCTGACGGACGGCATTGATAGCGCCTTAAGCTCGCTGACTATCCTAGTTTCAAGTTCCAGCGCCGTATTACGTCTTGCATCGGTGAGTTTTTTTGCATCAGCGGTCACGATTGCTTTTTGCTTTTCAAGCTGGGAGCTTAGTTTTATTAATCTGTCGTCGGAATATTCGATGTCGTCGAGCTGCTGTTTTGACTTTTCCAGCTTCTCCAAAAGCTCTTTTTCTCCACCGCCGTATTTCTTCGAGAGCTTGCGAATAAGCGCGAGCCTCGTTTCAATCCTGTCGTATTCCTCGGGTGAAAAATCAAGTCCGGAAAGAAAATCACGCAGAGTCTCCGCCGCGTCGCGGAGCATGAAGGAAGCGTCGGAAAGGGTCTTTTCGCAGTTTGAGAGCTCGGCGCAATATCTTGCCGCGCGCGCTACATCATTTTTTGCGCCGTCCGTGAGCGAAACCGCGTTTTCGTCCCCGCCGTAAAGCGTACCGTAAGCGGAGTTTATAGCCTCAGTCAGCTTTTCGGCGTTATGGAGAAGTTCGCGCCTAGCCGAAAGCTCCTCTTCCTCGCCTTCCCGCAGCACTGCTTTTTCCAGTTCTTCGACTGTCGTGCGCAGCCTGTCGGTGAGGCGCTCCTTTTCGGCCTCATCCAGAGACAGGCGTTTAATCTCCTTCTTAATATCGTGATAAAGGCCGTATGAGCTTTTATATTTTACTACAGTGTCTCCATAAGCGCCGTAATTGTCAAGATACTCTCTGTGGTGCTCCTCGTCCAGAAGCTGACGTCCGTCGTTCTGTCCGTGAATGTCCAGAAGAAGTGATGAAAGCTCACGAAGCTGTGCCGCCGATACCGGAGTGCCGCAGACTCGGCAGGAGGCTTTCCCGTCCTCCGATATCCTGCGCTGGAGAATAATCTCATCCTCAGCTTCAATCCCGTTTTCTGTAAGCCACCCATTTGCTTTTCCGCCTGTGAAAACGGCTGCAGCAAGAGCCTTGTCCGCGCCTGTGCGCACAAGTTCGCGGGAGGTTCTCGCGCCCATTACGGCTAAAAGCGCGTCTATAATAATGGATTTGCCCGCGCCGGTCTCACCCGTAAGCACGTTCAGGCCTTTTGAAAAGCTGATGTCAGCACGCTCGATGACCGCAATATTTTCAATATGGAGGTCTGAAAGCATATCTTATCCCCCTGTCAAAACCCGAAGTTTAAAGGAGCTTTTCGACCTCTCGCTCCAGATTTTCGGCCGCTTCCCTGTCTTTCATCGCGATAAACGCCGTATCGTCGCCCGCAAGTGTTCCGATGAGCCCCTCAATATCCATACCGTCCAGTGCGGCGCATGCTGCGGAAGCGAGTCCTGGCATTGTCTTGATGACCAGAATGTTCTGCGCGATGGCGTATGAGGTCACACTCTCGCGAAAGATTTTCTTCAGCCTTAAATCGAAATCGGTCAGTTCCTCGCGCGACGCGGCGATATATCGGTATTTGCCCGCACTCGATAGTTCTTTCACGAGGCGAAGCTCTTTAATGTCCCTCGAAAGGGTTGCCTGAGTGCTTTTCACTCCGCAGGCCAAAAGCTCGTCGATAAGCTGACTTTGCGTTTCCACATCCTTTGATGCAATGATCTCCAGAATTTTTTCCTGTCTGCCGGACTTCATATTCTTTCCCCCAATTTCTTATAAGCGATGTCATAGAAGCTCTTGCCGGAAACGTGTGCCATAATCGTGCGATGCTGAGACATTTTGATTTTCAGTTCGTCATCTGGTAAAAAAGGTATCAGGTCTCCGCCGTCCACGGAGAGCCATATCTGCTTGCCCCTGTTTTCGTCGGTTTTGATTGTTACTACCCTGTCCGGAGCCAGTACAAAGGGCCGGACTGTAATGACGTGCGCGCAAATCGGAGTTAAAAGGATATTCTTCGCTGTCGGTTCAACGAGCGACCCTCCTGCTGCCAGAGAATACGCCGTAGAGCCCGTCGGCGTGGCCGCTATAATACCATCGCCCGTGTATTCGGTTATCTTTCGTCCGTCGCCGTAGGCCGTAATCTTAATGGTAGTAGCCGTACCGCAGATGACCGCGTCGTTGAGAGCACTGTCCGAGAAAATGATTTCTCCTCCGCGTATCAGTTCAACATCCATCATCATTCTGCTTATCGGCTCATATTTTCCTTCAGCCGCCGTCAGTATAAGCTCCAACTCGTTCGGTTCGAGCTCCGCCATGAAGCCCTTACGGCCAAGATTGACTCCGAGTATAGGAACAGATATTTTCATCACAGTTCTTGCCGCTTTGAGAATCGTTCCGTCTCCGCCGAAGCAGATAAGAAGCTTCGCATTTACTGCGGCCTCCTCCAGCGGTATAGCCCTCTCAATATCAGGCAGCGCTCTTTCGTGCGTATCCGGTGATACAAGACTGATAACAGCCTTATGCCCTGCTTTTATGAGCATATCCCTTGCCCGCAACGCCATTATCAGCCCGATATCCCTCTCGGGATTCGGACACAGCACTACATGTTTTCCGGCATCAGACATGGATAATTTCCTTTCTTAAACATAAACGGTGCTGGCGGTTACGGCCGCTCAACACTGTGTGTTACTTTTCAAGCTCGCTGTGCGAGGCCTCAACAACTGCTTCTGCGCTGAGCTCCGGCGCTTCATATTGTCCTTTTCTCAGAATTGCCAGATACTCGATATTTCCCTCCGGTCCCCGTATCGGCGAATATCCGAGTCCCAGCGGCGTTAAGCCGGCGCCCGGAGCAAAATCGAGAAACGCCTGTACGACTTCAATATGGGTCGATTTTTCACGGACAACGCCCTTTTTGCCGACCTTGTCGCGCCCCGCCTCGAACTGAGGTTTGATGAGACATACGATCTCTCCGTCCTCTGTGAGAAGGTTTCTT
>JASDTK010000339.1:2183-8040 GCA_041891555.1 Oscillospiraceae bacterium | reverse complement strand
CGTCGGTGTCCCCCTGTATTTTTATCTGAATCAGCGCATTAGCTTTATTTGTGACGCATATATTTTCAGTATGATATTCTATGAACTAAGGGGGTAAATATGAACGAGAGCAAGTGGAGCTGCGAGCTGCCGATCCCATACCCTATACTGAAAACTGACGGAAAAAATCTGTATTACGCCTCGCTCCTGACAAATGATTATGCCGGCGCTGTAAGCGAGATGAGCGCTGTTTCCGCATATATTTTTCAGCACTTCGTGACTCACAATCGTAAAATATCTGAAACAATAAGATGCATCTCGCTGGTTGAGATGAGGCATTTAGGTTTTATCGGAGAGCTTATTGCTGACTATGGCGGGAATCCGCGTTTCGCGGTACAATCGGGCGGCAGGAGCTCTTACTGGAACGCGCAGTACATTAGCTACGAGACTAACCCGAAATGCTTTCTAAAGGAAAACATATCAAATGAGAAAGCCGCCATAGCAAGCTACAATAATCGCATTAACCAGATAAGCGACAAAGCGGTGCAGGAGCTTCTGAAGAGAATAATCCTTGATGAAGAGAATCACATAAGGCTGTTCAGCGATTTGCTAGAAGAATTTTATTAAAAAACTCCCGCCGGCATTAGACCGGCGGGAGTTTTTTGTTTGTTTAACGTACCAGTTCCTTTGTGTCTCTTGCAATTACGAGTTCTTCGTTAGTGGGAATGACCAGCAGCTTCACCTTGCTGTCCGCGGTTGAAATAACGATTTCCTGTCCGCGCTTGGAGTTCGCTTCGCTGTCAATAGTGCAGCCGAGGTAGCCGAAATATTCGCAAATTGCCGCTCTCGTGGATTTGCTGTTTTCACCTATACCTGCGGTAAAAATAATCGCGTCAACACCGTTCATAGCAGCAATATAACCGCCGACGGTCTTTGCTACCCAGTAATGGAAGATGTCGAGAGCCAGCGCCGCGCGCTTATTGCCCTTCTCAGCAGCCTCGTCAAGGTCACGGAAGTCGCTGGAAATGCCGGAAACGCCGAGAACGCCGGACTTCTTGTTCAATATATCGAGCATCTGGTCAATGGACAGGTTGTACTTATGCATTATAAACTGGACAGCGCCCATGTCCATCTGGCCGCTGCGGGTGCCCATCGGCAAACCGACGAGAGGTGTGAAGCCCATCGATGTATCTACGCTTTTTCCGCCGTCAATAGCGCAGACAGAGCTTCCGTTGCCCATGTGGCAGGAAATGAGCTTAAGTTCGGAAAGAGGTTTGCCAAGCATTGCCGCGGCGCGGCCTGCTACATAGCGGTGGCTTGTGCCGTGGAAACCGTAACGGCGAATCTTGTCGTTTTCGTAATATTCATAAGGAATAGCATAGGTGAAGGCCTTGCCGGGCATAGTCTGATGATAAGCTGTATCAAAAACTGCAACCTGAGGAACATCTTCGCCCATGACTTTTTTGCAGGCCTTGATGCCGGTTATGTTTGCGGGGTTATGAAGCGGCGCGAGCGGAACGCAGGTCTCGATTGCCTTCATGACTTCGTCCGTAATAAGCACGGAGGTGGAGAAAAATTCTCCGCCGTGCACGACGCGGTGACCTACGGCGTTGATTTCAGACATTGAGGAGACGACTCCGTATTCGGAAGAAGTAAGCTTTTCGATGACGGCCGCAATTGCTTCGGAGTGAGTGGGCAGCTTAATATCTTCGTCAAACACCTTTTTGCCTTCGATAAGCGGGCTGTGTTTCAGATGACCGTCGATACCGATACGCTCGCAAAGCCCCTTTGCCAGCACTTTTTCATCCTCCATATCAAAAAGCTGATATTTCAGAGAGGAACTCCCCGCGTTTATGACCAAAATCTTCATTTTTTCGACCCCTTTATTATTGTAATCTTTATTTTTTGACTGTAATATATGAGTATGCCCTACCGGGCTCACACACCATGTTATTCTAATCCAATCAAATGTAAAAAATCAAGTATTTTTGACATTTATTCACGGTAATACTTAATTATCGCTTTAAAAGGAGCCAAAATGAAAATTTTAGGTATCGTTGCCGAGTATAATCCGTTTCATAACGGACATAAGCTTCATATCGAGGAAAGCAAAAAAGCCATATCGCACGATACGGCTGTGGTTTGCGTAATGTCCGGCGATTTCGTTCAGCGCGGGGAAGCCGCCGTTTTTTCAAAATATGCCCGCGCAGAGGCCGCCGTCAGGTGCGGAGCCGACCTTGTAATTGAGCTGCCCCTCCCGTGGTCGCTTTCTTCCGCAGAGGGCTTTGCCCGGGGCGCCGTCGGACTTCTGGGAGAGCTGAACTGCATAAATTACCTCAGCTTCGGTAGTGAATGCGGCGACATCGGAGTGCTCAGTTCGCTTGCTACGGCGCTCACTGATCCGTTTCTCGACTCAGAGATTCGAGAGGAGCTGAAAAGCGGGGTTTCCTATGCCACTGCAAGACAGGCTGCGCTCTCAAAAAGCATAGGGAGTCTCGCGGATCATCTCGTGACTCCGAACAATATTCTCGGTGTGGAGTATTTAAAGGCAATTTACGGCCAGCGCCTGAGAATCGAACCTTTAACGATGAGGAGAATCGGCGCGGGGCACGACGAAGAGGGTGGCTCAGCCTCTGATATTCGCGGAATGCTCTCGCAAGGCAGACAGATAAAGAACTATGTACCCAAAGAGGCGTGCGAAATATTCCGCCGTGAAAGCGAGCAGGGCAGAGGACCTGTTTTTATGGACGACCTTGAAAGCGCGATTTTATCACGTTTTCGAATGATGGACGACCGCATATTTTTCGAAATACCCGATGACTCCGAAGGCCTGGGCAACAGACTCCTTGCCGCTTTTCATGAGGAGACGACGCTTGAGGGGGTCCTTTCAGCGGCAAAATCAAAACGCTACGCGCTGTCCCGGCTTCGCAGGATGTGCCTGTGCGCAGCGCTCGGTATAAAAAGGGGACAGGCGGACGGTATCCCGCCTTATGCAAGAATACTCGCGGCCAACGAAAAAGGCAGAGCCGCGCTCAATATCATTGCTGAAAAAACTCTTATTCCTATCATAACAAAACCTGCCGCTGTCAAAGAGCTCTCCGAGGAATGCAGAAATCTGTTCGCGCTCGAAAGCTCGGCGCACGATCTTTATGTTCTTGGCTATGCCGCTCAGGAGGAGAGACGAGGAAACGCGGATTGGCGCGCGACTCCCAAAATGCTCTGAATATTTAGCTTTTTTGAGTCACTGAGACCCACCCGTATTGTCCAATACGCTAATTTCTCCCTTAAAAACTTGATTTTGTAACATTTATGCGGTATCATACCGACATATGATTCGAAGTGTCCAAAATTCTGACGATTAATTGGAGTACGGATGAAAAAAGTCATTTTGTCGGTCTTAGCGTTTTGCCTTGTAGCCTCGCTGTTCGTAGCTTTCGGAAGTCTCGGCGGGCTGGACAAGATCAGCGCTTTCGGCGAAAAAATAATACACAAAAATGTTATCTATGTCGGTGTTTACGAGCCGACTACAGGTGATTACGCGCAGGGCGGTTTGACTGAAACGCTCGGCATGCGATATGCAAATTCCGTTTGCCCGACTGTTGAGGTCGGCGGAGTCACCTACGAAATTGAGCTTGTGGAGGTCAACAGCGCGGCGGACGAGCCTGACTCGGCTCTGGCCGCTCGGAAACTGGCAGGTTCAAAAGTGTCCGCAATTCTCGGTTCTTACAGCTCAAAAGCCACGGCATCCGGGCTATCGGAGTTCGAAAAAAGCGGTATTCCGCTTATCGGTATTTCCTGCTCAAGTCAGATTGCAACCGAAGGCGCTAGTTCGTATTTCCGGCTGTGCTGCAACGACAGCTTCCAGAGCGGAGTTATGGCGAACCTTGCTTACGGAATGGATCTCAGAAAAGCAGCGGTAATAACACAGACCGGAGATGAATATTCAAAAAAGGCCGGAAAAGTATTCGCCGAGGCCTTTGAAAAGCTTGGAGGTCATGTGGCGCAGTACAGCTTCCAGAGCGGACAGCAGAACTTCCGTTCGCTTGCGGCGGACCTTGCTTCAGACGACGTAGACTTTGTATATATGCTCTCGGGTGCCTTCGAAGCCAAGTATTTTATCAGCCAGTCAAGGGACGAGGGCCTCAGCTGCCCGATACTCGGACCGGAAAGCTGGGACTCGTCTTTGCTCCTCAATGATGTGACTTACAATTCGAGGGAGGTATATATTGCTTCCGAATTCGATTCAGCTTCTACATCCGATCCCGATTCGGTAGAATTTGCGGGAAGATATTCCAAGTGGCTCCGAAAGGATCCGGAGCGCCTCAAGCTTAACGGCGGAAACGACTATACCTCAAGCCCGGCGGCGATGGCTTACGACGGATACATGCTCATTGTCAAGGCAATCGAGACAGCCGGTTCAAAAGATCCGCTGGCAGTGAAAGCGGCACTCCAGACTATTACATACAAAGGGCTGACGGGAACCATCTCCTTTGACGAAAAGGGAGAATCAGTAAAAAAACAGGCGCTTATAAAGACCATAGATGTAAGCTCAAAGCAGTACGAAGTCCTGCAAATCAGCACTGTAGGCAGCTAAAGAAAAAAGACCTTTCCGATTGGAAAGGTCTTTTTTCTTTCTATAGTTCCGCGTATTGCAGAACATTTTTACAGGAATAGATTATCAGAGCGGCGACGGGGATGTTCATCAAAGTGATGCACAGAACAGTAGTGACGTCGGGACTGAAGAGCACTATATCGTTCATGCCCAGTATGACGGCAAGTGCAACTCCGGGAGCCGAGATGAGCATATCTGCAACAAAATAAATAAGTATGCCCGCGACTTTAGAGAGCGAGCCGCCCCAAATTCGCTCTATTGCGATGCTTGAGGAAATAAACAGGAAAGAAAACGACAGTCGGCCGAGTATGCACAGCAAGCAGACAGGTGTTGGAGCGCCGAGAATAATTGAAACCGGAATAAATATAAGCGCGCTTTCGAGCAGCTCGCTGGGAAGGGTTTCGGCAAGCGCGTAAAGCATTTTCTTAAAAGGAGATTCAGGGACAAGATAAATAAAGGGTTTTGTGATTTCGCGGTTGAATCTGCCGAGCGCCACGGAGAAAATTTGCATATATACTGCAAAGGAAAAAATCGGCACGATTCCTTCGCCCTTCATGAAAATCGAGAAACCGATGGTCATAGCCATGAACATGAGGGACATGGGCTTAATCCAGATTTTGCTTGCACGTCTGTTTTCAAGCATGTGCTTGTGGTAAAACACGGACGCCCCCCAGCCCTTACCGATGCCTGATTTTCCGACCTTAATGACCTTCGGCGTTGCTTCGGGAGGAACGCCGTCTTTTGCTGAATTGATTGTATTCTGCATCGTTTCGGCGGAGGCCAAAACGTCCTCGTAGTATTCGCGCTTTGAACGTGACATTGCGACAAGCATTACGGCAAAGGCTGCCCCCGATAGGCAAAGCCACAGCGCAGACTGTAAATACTCGCCCTTGAGTATGCTCCCCGCAAAGCTGCCCATCCAGCCCGCAAACGGGAAAAGAAGCACAGGCAGACCGTTTCCGGCTTCCGAAAGAGCCTTAACGATATGCCCTTTGTCGCTGAGAACATGCAGCCCTATGTATGCCAGAAGTATAGCTATCAGAATATACAGCACGGTTTTTGCATAAGTTTTCTTTTTTTCGCTGTCGCTTACAAAGGTATACAGGAACATACCAAGAGTCTGGCTTAAAAAAACTGTAAGCGAATAGGACAGGAATATCAAAATAAGTCCCAAATAGCTCAGATTGTAGCTCATGTGGAGCGCCGAGTACTGGAAAAGAACGAATAAGCCGATCAGCATTGACGACCATATCTGCTGTATCAAAG
>JASDTK010000339.1:0-2173 GCA_041891555.1 Oscillospiraceae bacterium | reverse complement strand
ATTAAGCGGTGAGGGAAACAGAAAATTGACATCGGCCATTTTGAAAAACGTGCCGCCGTTCTTAAGACCAGAATTGAGGGTAGTGGCAAATATCAGTATGAATAGGGCATTGATTCCGGCTGTCAGCTCCGAAATGTCGCGTATAACTCTGCCGGATTCCCTAGCCCCCGCATTTCCGCCTATCGTAGTCAAGACTATGAGGCCGATAAAAATTACGACATAAATAAGCCTGACAGGCTTTTTGAAGAAGCTTACAAGCTGGTTATGTATTTTCGTTCGGAGCAGATACGAAAGAGCGTTGCCGTTCATTTTCCGACCTCCGCTGCTTTACCCTCTGTGATTTCAAAGAAAAGCTCCTCAAGGCTCTTTTCGTTTTCTTCACCGGAAGTATTGTATTTCGTCGCGGCGAAACTGCCGTTCATCATAATATGGGCAACATCCCAGAAATCCTCGACACTGTCAAGCATGTGCGTGCTGATCAGCAGCGCGCAGCCCTGACCCTTAAGCTCCGTGAACATGGTTTTTATTTCTTTGATGGCATGGGGATCAAGACCTATCAGCGGCTCATCAAAAATTATTACCCGCGGCCTGTGCAGGAGGGTACAGCAGATTGAGAGCTTCTGCTGCATGCCTTTTGAAAGCTCTTTACCGACCTTTTCCTTTTTGTCCGCCAATTCAAATCGATCAAGAAGATATTTATCATATCCGTCGTCAGGCAGACGGTAGGCACGGCGTATGAACTCCATATGCTCAGAAACAGTCAACAGGTCATATACGGAGGGCATTTCAGGCACATAACCTATCAGACCTTTTGCTTCAACCGATTTGTTGTCAAATCCGCCGATTTCGATTTTGCCTTCAAATCTCAGAAGCCCGGCAATTGATTTTATTATAGTCGATTTACCGGCTCCGTTCGGCCCAACAAGTACCGCAATCTGACCGCTTTCGACAGAAAATGAAATGTCGTTGTTGGCAAGCAGTTTTCCGTATTTTTTTGTTACGTGCTCAACTTTAAGCATTTTGTTTCTCCTTCGGAAATTCATCATAATGTTCGTATGTTAATTATTATACAATATCCAAGCCGATAGTTCAATAAATTAATAGAAACGTTGCTGTTTAAACCAAAAAGTATCATCGATTTAAAACGTAAAATTACGTATTTTACAAATTTTGTTTATTAAGTTACTTTTATCTTGAAAAACGACGCAGGAATGATAAAATTACTAATTAAATACAAAACATAAATTGAAAGTGAGCGTGAGCAAAGTGGAAAAAATCACAATCAGGAAGGCCACCGTTTTGAAGGAGAAGCCATCGCTTGACGGAATTCCTTTCGGGAAGTATTTTTCCGACCATATGTTTATTATGGACTACGATGAAGGCAAAGGCTGGCATGATCCGCAGATCGTACCTTTTGCGGACTTTTCGCTCTCTCCCGCAGCTGTCGTCTTTCACTATGCTCAGGAAATTTTTGAGGGCATGAAGGCTTACCGCAGCCCTAAGGGCGAAGTATTGCTCTTCCGTCCTATTGAAAATGTAAGAAGAATGAACAGCTCTGCGGATCGTATGTGTATTCCGCAGGTACCCGAGGATGTTTTTATTGAGGGTCTTAAAACCCTTGTAGAGCTTGAAAAGGACTGGGTACCCAGTGCTCCGGAGACTTCTCTGTATATCCGTCCCTTTACAATCGCGACTGCGCCCCAGCTGGGCGTTCACGCGTCGACAAGCTATCGTTTCGCAATAATTACCTGCCCTGTCGGAAGCTATTACCCCGAGGGACTGAATCCGACAAAGATTATGATTGAGAGCAACGACGTCCGCGCCGTACGCGGAGGAACGGGCACTGCAAAATGCGGCGGCAACTATGCTGCGTCAATGCGCGCGGGAATTAATGCAGAAAAGAAGGGCTATAGTCAGGTGCTCTGGCTTGACGGCGTTTCCCGCCGCAACATAGAAGAAGTCGGAGCCATGAACGTTATGTTCAAAATCAGCGGCAAGGTTATAACACCGGCGCTCACAGGCAGCGTTCTGCCCGGCATAACGAGAAAATCCTGCATTGAGCTTCTTAAAACCTGGGGTTATGAGGTGGAGGAACGCGAACTGCCTGCCGAAGAGCTCGTTACGGCAGCAGAAAACGGAACTCTCGAGGAAGCCTGGGGAACAGGTACTGCGG
>JASDTK010000338.1:0-1434 GCA_041891555.1 Oscillospiraceae bacterium | reverse complement strand
ACGCGGAATCTCGATCAGTGTACCGACCTTGTAGTGCAGGTCGCTTCCGGCGGCCTTGATAACTGCGTCAGCAGTTTCTACAACTATCTTCTTGACGTACTGGAGCTCTTTGACTTCGCCTACGAGCGGAATCATGATCTCGGGTACGAGATCCCAGTCGGGATGCTTTTTCTTGACGTTAATTGCGGCTTTTATAACGGCATTGGTCTGCATAACGGCGATTTCGGGATATGTGATGCACAGACGGCAGCCGCGATGGCCCATCATCGGGTTAAACTCGTGGAGCGACGCAATGATATCCTTAATGTCGGCAACGGACTTACCGAGATCCTTGGCCAGAAGCTCAATGTCCTCTTCCTCTGTCGGTACGAACTCGTGGAGAGGAGGATCGATATAGCGGATGGTTACGGGATTGCCTTCAAGAGCCTCGTAAATGCCTTCAAAGTCGGACTGCTGCATCGGTTCGAGCTTCAGCAGTGCCTTTTCGCGCTGCTCGACAGTGTCGGCGCAGATCATCTCGCGGATTGCGGGGATACGGTCAGCCTCGAAGAACATGTGCTCTGTACGGCAGAGGCCGATGCCCTGTGCGCCGAACTTCCTTGCCTGTCTTGCGTCCTTCGGGGTATCCGCGTTTGTGCGTACCATAAGAGTTCTGTATTTGTCGGCCCAGGCCATGATGCGTCCGAACTCACCGCCGATGGTGGCGTCTGTAGTCTTAATTGCTTCGCCGTAAATGTTTCCGGTTGAACCGTCGAGGCTCAGCCAGTCGCCTTCCTTATAGACCTTGCCGCCGAGTTCGAACTTCTTGTTCTCCTCATCCATCTTGATAGCGCCGCAGCCCGCTACGCAGCAGGCGCCCATTCCGCGGGCGACAACGGCAGCGTGAGAGGTCATGCCTCCGCGAACTGTCAGTATACCCTGAGCGGCAGCCATGCCTTCAATATCCTCCGGAGAGGTCTCGAGACGAACCAGAACGACCTTCTCTTTCTTTGCAGCCCATTCCTTTGCGTCCTCAGCTGTAAACACAATCTTCCCGCAGGCAGCGCCTGGAGAAGCAGCTAAGCCTGTGCCGATAACTGCAGCCTTCTTAAGGGCTTCCGCTTCAAACTGCGGGTGCAGGAGCGCGTCAAGCTGCTTGGGGTCTATCATAAGAAGAGCTTCTTTTTCGTTTATTACACCCTCGTCGACGAGGTCACATGCGATTTTAAGAGCAGCGGCGGCTGTACGCTTGCCGTTTCTGGTCTGGAGCATGAAAAGCTTTTTATCTTCGATTGTGAACTCCATGTCCTGCATATCGCGGTAATGGCTCTCAAGCTTTGCGCAGATTTTGACAAAATCGTCGTAGGCTCCGGGCATTACGTCCTTGAGCTGGTCTATGGTCTGAGGCGTGCGGATGCCGGCGACGACATCCTCGCCCTGCGCTTTCATGAGGAA
>JASDTK010000337.1:0-8112 GCA_041891555.1 Oscillospiraceae bacterium | reverse complement strand
TGAAATCAGCCATCTGGGCAAAAACTTCGGTGATAACGTCGTCTTGCGTGACATCGACTTTTCCGTTAGAACCGGAGATGTTACAAGCATAATCGGAGCTTCCGGCTCGGGCAAATCGACGCTCCTTCGCTGCACAAATCTGCTTGAAACTCCAACTTCGGGACAGATACTCTATCACGGAACTGACATCAGCTCCAAGGGCTTCAGCATCCCCGCATACCGCGCGAAGGTCGGTATGGTGTTTCAGAACTTCAACCTTTTCGCAAACCTTACGGTTTTGGAAAACTGCATGATAGGCCAGCGCAAGGTGCTGCACAGGGACCGTGTGACAGCCGAAAAGACCGCGAAGGAATATCTGGACAAGGTCGGCATGGCGCCCTATATCAACGCAAAGCCCCGTCAGATTTCCGGCGGACAGAAGCAGCGCGTCGCGATAGCGCGGGCGCTCGCGATGGAACCCGAAGCACTTTTGTTTGACGAACCGACCTCGGCACTTGATCCCCAAATGGTCGGAGAAGTCCTCGACGTCATCAAAACGCTTGTCAGCGAGGGCCTCACAATGATAGTCGTAACGCACGAAATGGCCTTTGCACGCGACGTTTCAAACAGGGTCGTTTTTATGAAGGACGGCGTCATCTGCGAAGAGGGCTCACCGGAGCAGATTTTCGGAAGCCCCTTAAAGCAGGAGACTCAGGAGTTCCTTTCAAGATTCTTTGACAGGTGATTTGTGCCCTACAATTCAAACTCAGAAAAGGGACCGTATTTTACGGTCCCTTTTTATATTTGGCATGGGTTTATAAAAAATTTAATAGTTGAAGTTAATTTTTAGGTAAAGGGGATATATTTGTAAATAAACAGTTAATTTTCGTGATAAGGTATGCATTCAAAGGATGTTATGATAAAATAACGGGTATCTGAACGTCGTACAAGATGAGCAAGGAGTAAACTCCGTAATGAACAGCTCTGTAATTGCATTTATTAATGACTACGGCTATATCGGCATAATGCTGCTGATACTAATAGAAAATATTTTCCCTCCGATACCCTCGGAGGTCGTTCTGGTTTTCGGAGGGTTTCTTACGACACAGTCCGAAATGAGCATTCCACTCGTGATTTTGGCTGCGACCTTTGGGGCGACGCTCGGGGCGGGCCTTCTTTATCTGCTGGGAAGCATTCTCAGCAGGGAAAGAATCAAAAGTCTTTTTTCCGGAAAATTCGGAAAAGTGATGCACCTCGAGCCCAATGATGTGACAAGAGCGGAAGCTTGGTTTAAGCGGTATGAGAAAAAAGCCGTACTGATTTGCAGATGCGTTCCCATCGTGCGCAGCCTTATATCCATTCCTGCGGGCATGTCAAAAATGAAGCTGGTTCCGTTTCTCACGCTCACGATACTTGGCACAGCCGTTTGGAACACAGTTCTCGTCTTTATAGGTGTGCTGGCGGGAGGCGCATGGGAAACCAGCCTCAAATATATAGGATGGTTTTCGACTATAGCAATAGCCATTGTCGGCTTAGCCTGTGCGTACGTTGCTTATATCTATCTTAAGAGAAGGTTTTTTAATAACAATAACAACAGCCCTGAAGACAAATAAAACCATATAAAAAACCATATACGGCTGAAATTCTGGATTTTTCCGAATTGCTATTAGAGAGTATGTGCTTACATTATATTTACAGGGTAAAATATTTGTAAAAGAAAGCTATTGCTCTTTGTAAGGCGAATAGATTATAATAACGCAGGGATTATAATATGAGTGACAGGTTACATGAAGCTCATTTTCGAATACAAATGACGTACTGCGAGGATGTGGTTAAACTTTGGATATTAGTTTCGGGGGATTCATAAACCAAGTAACGGCAAATCCGATTCTGCTAATTACGGTATTGCTGACGCTTGGTGTTATTTTTGTCAACGGCTGGACGGACGCTCCAAACGCGATAGCGACCTGTGTTGCAACCCGCGCTATGCCGCCTAAAACAGCGGTACTCATGGCAGCGGTATTTAACTTTCTTGGAACTTTCGCGATGACGCTCGTCAACGCGACGGTCGCGATGACCATTAAAAACATGGTCAATTTCAACGGCGATACGAATCAGGCAACCGCTGCGCTCTGCGCCGCGCTCTTTGCAATTATAATCTGGGCTGTCGCGGCTTGGTATTTCGGAATACCGACAAGCGAAAGCCATGCGCTGATAGCAGGACTTTCAGGCGCGGCAATTGCGCTTCAGGGCGGTTTCAGCGGTATAAACGGACACGAATGGATGAAGGTCATATACGGTCTTGTCCTGTCGACATTCCTCGGTTTTGGCACAGGTTTCCTTTTTGCAAAGCTCACAGCTTTTATCTGCCGAAACAGTGACAGGCGCAAGACAACCGGTTTTTTCAAGGGAGCTCAGATTTTCGGCGGCGGGGCGATGGCTTTCATGCACGGCGCGCAGGACGGTCAGAAATTCATGGGTGTTCTGATACTCGGCATGTTCCTTGTAAACGGTCAGGATACTACAGGCAATGTGATTCCTCCTGTATGGATGATGGTTATGTGCTCGGTTGTCATGGGCATAGGCACCTCCATCGGAGGCTACAAGATTATCAAAGCGGTAGGCATGGATATGGTTAAGCTCGAAGTATATCAGGGCTTTTCGGCGGACATCGCAGGAGCTTTTTGCCTGCTCCTGTCATCCCTTTACGGTATTCCGGTCTCAACAACCCATACAAAGACAACAGCAGTTATGGGTGTCGGCGCGACAAAGCGTCTCTCCGCCGTCAATTTCTCGGTTGTTAAGGACATGGTGCTGACATGGATACTGACATTCCCAGGGTGCGGTATTATAGGATTTTTAATGGTCAAGCTGTTTCAGATGATTAAGCTCTAAATTTAATTAGGAAGGTTTATAGTTATGTCAAAAAAGGATAATTTCTATTACGATAATTTTGTCGAAAGCGCGGAGGTTTCCTGTGAGGCTGCCGCTATGCTCAAGGATATACTTTGCAATTTCAAAATTGAAACGCTTCCCGAAAATAGGATTAAGCTCCACGAGATAGAGCATAAGGGAGATAACAAAAGACATGAGATGACGAATGTCCTTGTCCGCGCCTTCATTACCCCGCTGGAAAGAGAAGATATTCTGAATCTCAGCCAGCTTATCGACGATGTAACTGACTGCATTGAGGATATTCTTATACGCATTTATATAAACAATGTAAAAACAATTCGTCCGGACAGCATTGAATTCGCAGACATCCTCATTCAATGCTGCGACGCAATGAAGGATATGCTTAAGGAGTTTCCGAACTTTAAAAGATCGAAGAAACTCAATGAGCTTATAATCGAGATTAATCGCCTTGAGGAGCTTGGCGACGACATGTATGTCGAATGCATGCGAAATCTCCACACCACATCGACGGATCCCTTTGAAACCATTGCCTGGCGCGAGATATACGAGTTTTTCGAGAAGTGCTGCGATACCTGCGAGAATGTTGCGGACATCATTGAGAGTATTGCGATAGGAAACACCTGATCGCAGCCGGATAGGAGAAAAATATGAGCAATATCTGGCATGATATAGAGCCGGAAAGGATAACCCCCGAGGATTTTATTGCTGTTATCGAGATTGAAAAGGGAAGCAAGAAGAAATATGAGCTTGATAAACATACCGGCCTTTTAATACTCGACAGGGTGCTCTATACCTCAACGCATTATCCTTCAAATTACGGGTTTATCCCGCGTACTTATGCTGAAGACGATGATCCTCTGGACGTTCTAGTTTTCTGCAGCGAAGCGATTGATCCTCTAGTAACCGTCAGATGCTACCCCATAGGCATGATAAAAATGATCGACAATGACAGGAGCGATGAGAAAATTATCGCGATTCCGTATGCTGACCCGATGTATAATTCCTATAAGGACATCGATGATCTGCCAAAACACATTTTTGAGGAGATAAGGCATTTCTTCTCCGTTTACAAGATGCTGGAGGGTAAGCCTACAAGTGTCGAAGAAGTCAAGCATCGTGAAGACGCTGTAATTGCTATACAGAAGGCAATTGAAGTCTACAAGGATAAGTTCGTTTCCAAAGCCTGAAAAAAGCTGTGAAAGGCGCGCTCCTTGTTCTCTCGGTTGTTAAGAAATTTAAGTTTACGTCAGTGAATAATAAAGGCCTCCCTCGGGTTTAACCGAAGGAGGCCTTTGCCGTATAACGCCTCAGATCAATAACCAAGATCCTCATTTATTATTATGACCTCAGCTTTCTCGGTGCTAAACATTTTGCCCCAGAGTACTACCAGGGCCTTGCAGATGCGGTCGGGGCTTTTACAGTCGTGACATTTCAGCTCGCCCTTAGCGCAGGGAGTGTTTTTACCGATACGTCTCGCATTCAGGGGCGCGGCGATGTTTCTTGCGCGCCAGAGGGCCTTGTCGTAGTCCTCAGCAAGCTTGTTTTTCCCAACAATTATGTAAACTAATTTTTTACCGTACAGAGTGCTTGCAACCCTGTTTCCGGAGCCGTCTATATTGATTATTTCGCCTGTCTGAGCAACAGCGTTGGCGCTTGTTATGTAAACCGATGCCTCCGCCGCTGCCTTATAGGTTTCCTTGGACTTTTCTCTCCAGTGCCAGTACACCTTGTTGCTCGCGCTGAGTCGGTCATAAAGACCAAGAGTCTCAAGCGTCATACTGCCGCCGAAACCGATGGTTTCATCCTTGAGCTGAGAGGCAAGATAATCTACGGCCTCTGCACTGCTGTCGAAATTTTTCGCGTCAAAGCCGCGGGCTTTCAGATTCTTAATCGTTTCATTTACATCAATCATTTCATGAGCCTCCTGTTTATCAATTGTATGTTTTTTAAGTCCAAATTCCTTAGTTTGAAAAATCAGTATTTTGTGACGGTGGCCTCGCTGAACACGGCTTTTGTGTTGTTCCAGGTTCTCAGCCCGACGCTGCCCTCCGTAAAGGTACTGTCAATGAAATCAAGAACAGTAATGCCGTCTATTTTGATGACCTGATGGGTACCCGTTACGGTGATTTCCACTGAATGAGCCGCGGTAATATTGAAGCTGCTGCCCATTACCGTGCTCATAGTCACTTTCTGGAAAGCGTTGGCCTCTTTTCCGTTAGTTACTTTCCTGACGGTAAAAGAACCGGCACCGGGATCGAACTGAAAGCAGTAGCCACTGATGTTAGCGCTGTCGGTTGCCCTGTAATAAATACCGTAACCGCTTTGATTGGCGGCACCTGAGATGTACGTTGCCTCAAGCTTGATGGTATAGTCCTTGCCGTTGGTGTTGTTGAAAAGAAGCTTGTTTTCGCCGTTTGCTGTCGGGCCAAGCTTGCCTTCTGTTATTCCCCACGAGCCGGTCAGGGTTTTTGTGTCGGACATTGAAGAAAAGGAACTATAGAAAAGAACATCAGAGGAGAGTCCCCAAAGCCCTTTTTCCTGAGAAAACACAAAAGACGTGCCGTTCTCCTTTGGAGCAGGTAAAGCGGATATGTAGCCCCCTGCCAGAAGATAAGTCATTTTATCGCTGTCGGAGCTAACTCCCGAAAATATCTGCGTCGTCTGTTTTCCGTTGTCGAGCGCATACAGGATTGTTGCGTCATTAAGGACTTTTACGCATGCATTGTCGTAAGCAAGATCCGCTTTGCCTGTGTATTGCAGATAGGAAGGAATAAGCACGGCAACGAGTATACCCAGTACAGCAATCACAACAATAAGTTCTATAAGCGTAAAGCCCAGTCCTTTATGAACTTGTTTCCCGCATATAGGCAAATGCATTTATTGCTTTCCTCCGGCTGCGCGATTCGCGGCTGTCTGCCGTTTGTCGTTTTTTGAACATTAATATTAGTAATTTATTATTTTACACCCGCTATCCTGAGAACTCAAGCATGTAATTTCTTTGCTGTAAGTTTTCAGGTGAAGGATATATTCAGTAGTTAGCTTGATACTTGATCGGAGCTTGTGCTATAATATGTCAGCCACATGGTCAGCTCATGCGTAAAAACCTGTTTGGGAGGCTATATTATGCGCAAAATTCTCGGAATTAAAAATATCGAGAAGCTACAGGAATATGTGAGCTTCGATATATATTCAAGGCTCCTTGCCAACCGGCATATATGCTTCACGCTTGACGAGGGAGCCTTTCTCATTGAGTTCCATTTCTGCGACATCAAAAACCCTTCGCAGAGGGATGAAAGAGTATGCATATACTGCGGAGCCGAGGATTTCGTGTTTATTACCGACAATAGGCGCTGCGTGGAGCTGATGAGCGACATCGACGATAAAATTGAACCCTCCAGACAGCTGCTGATGTTTCTCAGCTCACTCACCGCAAATGATATGTATGAGCTCGAAAAAAATGAGGATCGCATAACCGACCTTGAGGATATTCTGATCAAGGAAAAAAGGTCAAATTCCGATAATTCGGATAAGATAATTGGCATACGCCGCGAGCTGCTGAAAATGAAGCGCTACTATGAACAGCTTGCGCTGATAACCGAGGATCTGACCGAAAACGCGAACAAGGCTTTTTCCGAAGAGCTTCAAAAAAGGTTTGTCACGCTTGATAAGCGAATGGATTACCTTTTGAACTCCGTGCTGCACCTCCGCGAATACATTACTCAGGTCAGGGAGGCATATCAGGCGCAGATAGATATCGAGCAGAACCAGATAATGAAGGTTTTTACGGTTATCACGGCCATATTTCTGCCGCTGACGCTCATCGTCGGCTGGTACGGAATGAATTTCAGTATGCCGGAATACGGCTGGAGTCTCGGCTATCCCTTTGTAATTGCGCTGAGCGTAATAGTCTGCCTCGGATGTGTGATTATTTTTAAGTGGAAAAAATGGTATTAAAACCTTGAATACGGGAGCGGCAGGAAGTGTCTTCCTGCCGCTCTATTTTTGGGTTCATTGGAGTTGCAATATCGCATTGGCGATTACGCTGAAATATTTGTATGCAGCTCCGCAAACTTTACTGAACAGGCCAATTATACTAATCAGTCATAACGCAAGGCGTCAATGGGATTGAGCCTTGCGGCTTTTCGTGCGGGCAGATATCCGAAGATAATGCCAATCGCCACCGAAACCGAGAAAGCTCCGAGCACCGCTCCGCTTGACGGGGCCACGGTAATACTCTCGCTCATCAAGGCTTGAATAATCTTGGATGCTACTGACGAGAGCAGATAGCCGATGCCGATTCCAACGATTCCGCCCAGCGCACTCGTAGTGGCGGCCTCTATGACGAACTGCTCGAGAATGTCCTTTTGCTTTGCGCCGAGAGACTTGCGTATTCCGATCTCTCTCGTGCGTTCTGTGACGGAGACCAGCATGATGTTCATGATGCCGATGCCGCCGACGACAAGCGATATGGCGGCTATGGCACCCAGCACTATTACGACGACATTTACGATTGAAGTCATACTGTCCAGCATCTCAGACATGCTGATTACGGTATAGTAATCATCGCTCTCATATACTTTGTACAGAGCATCCTCGATGAGGGTAACGGATTTATCAATGGTATTTTCTGAGGCCGCGCTGAAGGAATAGCTTGTGATCTTTCCGGCCCAACTCATTTTTGCCGCGTTGGTGTATGGAATCAAAACCATGTCGTCCGTGCTGCCTTCCGTACTGTCGTCCTGCTCGGTGAGTACGCCGACTATGGTGTAGGCATTGCCATTCAGCTTAATAGTCTGTCCTATTGCGTTTCCGCCGTAGTATGTAGATGCAAGATAACTGCCGACAACGCAGACCTTCTCGCGGCGCAGTATATCGATGTACTGAAGAAATCTTCCGCTTGATTCACTGTATCTTTTTATTACGCCATAGTCCTCGCCAACGCCTGTTACGCTTGTGGACGTAAGCGTCTCGCTGCCGATTTTGACCGAACCCGATACCGAAACGGTAGGGGAGACATAACCGAGCACATCAGAATTGTTCTGGACGAGGGCGTACATATCGTCAACGTCGACGGAGCGGGAGGTGCCTCTGCCCTGAATGCTGACAGTAATGAGGTTCGTGCCCATGCTCTCGAAGCTGTCAGAGATGTAGTTTTCCATGCCGTTGCCCATTCCGACGATGACCGTCACGGCGCCGACGCCGATGATTATTCCAAGC
>JASDTK010000336.1:0-8181 GCA_041891555.1 Oscillospiraceae bacterium | reverse complement strand
TTATATCTCGATTAAGGATTCCTCACGGGAAAGGCAGGCGTCCTTTTCGATGGTCGCAACAATGCGCTCGTCGTTTCCGAAAATTTCCTTGAGCTGATCATTGGTGACAACCCCGTTTTCGGCGCCCGGGCAGGAAATCCAGGTGTAGGGCTTGTCTTCGTTGCGTTTGCCGACTGCGCGCAGGAGCCATGTAACGGGAATCTTGCGATTTTTATCTATGCGGGCATAAAACACGTCGTTGAGGTCTGTTTCATACTCAAGCCAGGCGCCGTGATAAGGTATAATCGTGGTGCCGCAGATGCAAGAGGCGGTTTTGTCAATTTTTTTATCGTAGTAGATACCGGGGCTGCGGACGATCTGCGAAACTATTACGCGCTCTGCGCCGTTAATAATAAAGGTGCCGCTTTCAGTCATGAGCGGAAAATCGCCCATGAAAACTTCCTGTTCCTTGATTTCCTCGGTTTCCCTGTTGCGGAGGCGAACACCGACCTTGAGAGGCGCGGCATACGTTGCGTCTCGCGCTTTGCACTCCGCCTCGGTATACTTCGGCTTTTCGTTCATGGAATAATCCACGAAGCTCAGTTCAAGATTTCCCGAGTAATCCGTAACCGAATCGACATCGGTGAAAACCTCTCTCAGTCCCTCCTCAAGGAACCATTTGTACGATTCCTTCTGGATTTCCAGAAGATTCGGCATCTCCTGAATCTCGCGGCTTCTTGCGAAGCTTTTCCTGAGGGTCTTTCCGTACATAATGTCCTTTGGCATTGACCATCACTCCCTTGTTTTCTAGTTCTCTTGTATATCTTGCTTAATACGCCCGGGTGAGTTGTAAGAAATAAAAATACAATATTGCATTTTTCAGAAATGCTGTTAGAATGTACACAGATGATGATAGTGGGGTATTGTCCCCTCTATGCATACGCAGTGCGTTATTATATCATCAAATTTGACAATTTGTCAATACCTACATGGAATTTTTGTGTATTATTTGAGGAAGCGGTGGGAATGTAGATTCTTGACCGCTGTTTTTTTTGCGGCGGATTAAATGTCAGAATCTGCCGATATTTCCGCGTTTCGACAGCGGCTTTCGCTTATACTTGAATTCACCGGCAATCTATCCCCTCAGCCGGTTCCGCATTGTTTTTAGGAGGCCTGTTAATGGAAATCCAGACTATGCTCGCTTTCGGGCTTATACTGATAATTTCTCTTCTGATTCCCTGGTATGAGGGTCTGCTGAAAAAGAACAAATACCTGTATATAACAGTGCTCGCACTTGGGCTTTGCTTCGCTCTCCGAGCGGCCTTTATGGATTACCGCAGCGGCGACTACAATTCGTTTCTTGCCAAATGGGTTGAGTATTTCAGGATTAGCGGCGGCTTCAAGGGCTTTTCCGAGAGCGTCGGCAACTACAACGTACCGTATCTTTACTTTCTCGCCCTGTTCTCCTATCTCCCGCTGAACGACCTGTATCTGATAAAGCTCCTTTCGATATTCTCCGATATAGTTATGGCGTTCGGTATGATGAAGCTCGCGGGAGTATATACGCGCAGCGTTCCGAAAAGGCTTGTCGCCTATCTTATAACGCTGCTTCTGCCCACCGTAATCATTAACAGCTCGATGTGGGGTCAGTGCGACAGCATCTATGTTTCGCTCGCAATACTGGCGTTGTGGTTTGCTCTTTCGTCAAGGCCAAAGCTTTCAGTCGCTTTTTTTGCCCTTTCTTTTGGATTCAAGCTTCAGGCGGTGTTCATTCTCCCAATCTGCCTTGTCCTCGTCTTTGCGAAGAAGGTTAAATTCCGGCATCTTTTTATCTTTCCCGCCGTTTATATCGCAGAGATTCTGCCCGCAGTGCTGTTCGGCAGACCATTCTTTGATACTCTTCTTCTCTATTTTTCTCAGGCGGACTCCGTCGGCACGGGACTCAACTACAACTCCCCCTCCTTTTTTTCAATGGTATCGGGCAAGGTCAATGTTGAAGCGCTGTCGGCGCTCGGCGTCGCCTGCGCCTTTCTCTTTGTCTGCTCGGTTCTGATCTGGGCGTGGTACAAGCGTGAGAGCCTTGGAAACGAGGCAATACTGGGCATCGCTCTGCTGTTCGTAGCCGGCATACCGTTCCTGCTTCCCCATATGCACGACAGATACTTTTATATGCTGGACGTGCTCGCGCTTTTGCCCGCTGTGCTGTGGGTAAGCTATACCCCCGTTGCTGTTTTCGCGTCCTTTGCATCTCTTTTGTGCTACTATTCATATTTCAACCGCGCCTATCTGCTCCCTCTCCGCTACGGAGCCTTTGCTCTGATTGCACTGTTGGTAATTTACTTCACCTTTACAGCAGAAAAACTGGGCTCCCGCAGGTATGACGCTTACCTGCCGTGAATTTTTGATTTTGATGTTGACAAACCGCTCATTTCTGCTATAATAACCCTTGCGCCCGCTGTAACGGGGTGCAGATTTGCGAGAGTGCTGGAACAGGTAGACAGGCACGTTTGAGGGGCGTGTGTCAACCGACGTGGGAGTTCAAGTCTCCTCTCTCGCACCAGAAAAGCAGCGTACGGCTATTGTGTCGTCACGCTGCTTTTTCTTATAGTATTATCGGTAACAAAAAAGAGGACTCTATGCTTAAGCAGAAATTTTCAATTGAGGGAATCCCGTCCGTTTTATGGGGCGAAACCTCGGGCAAGCTATTCATAGCTGTCCACGGCAACATGTCGCACAAGGAAGACGAGGTTGTCGCGATATTTGCCGAAGAGGCCGTCGCTCGCGGTTATCAGGTTTTGAGCTTTGACCTGCCCGAACACGGTGACCGCAAAAGTGAGTTTTATGCCTGCTCCGTTCAAAACTGTGTCCGCGATCTCGGTATTATAATGAATTACGCAAAGGGCATATCCGACGATATCAGCCTTTTCGCGTGCAGCATGGGTGCGTACTTTTCCCTTCTCTCCTACAGGGATTTTCCCCTCAGACAGAGCCTTTTTCTTTCACCTGTTCTCAGTATGCAGAGAGTCATCGAAAATATGATGAAAGCTTTTAATGTCAGCGAGGACAGACTGAAGGCCGAGAAGGAAATACCGACGCCGATTGGTCCAACCCTCTTTTGGGATTACTATTCCTATGTGAAAGCCAATCCTATAGAAAAATGGGAAAACCCGACGGCAATTCTCTACGGTTCTGAAGATAACTTGAGCGAGCTCGATGTTGTAGTCGGGTTTTCCGAAAAATTCAACTCCTCTCTGACTATTCTGGAACACGGAGAACATTATCTTCACACTAAAGAGCAGCTGCAGTTTTTGCGTGACTGGTTACGGAAGCAGCTTTATATCGTTTAAGGAGAAACACATGAAGAAATACAAATACATTTTTTGGGATCTGGACGGGACTATTAGTGACTCCGGTCAAGGCATATTCAACTCAGTCGCCTATGCGGTCGAGCATATGGGAACGGAGCTTCCGTCTCAGAAAACGCTGAGAAAATTTGTAGGGCCGCCTCTCACCGAGTCGTTCGGCAAATACTGCGGCTATACGCCAGAGAAAGCAGACAAGGCCGTGGCTTTTTTCCGCGAATACTATCAGTCTAAGGGCATTAATGAAAACGCGATGTACGCGGGTATGGACGAGCTGCTTAAAAAGCTCATCAACGCCGGCTATATCTGCGTCGTCGCCACTGCGAAACCCGAGTCTCTGGCCCGTACCATCCTTCAGAGATACGGTATAGACAAGTATTTTCTTTACATTGCCGGTGCCAGCTTTGACAGCAGCAGGGCAAGAAAGGAACAGGTCATTGCCTACGCTCTTGAAACCTGCGGCATCACTGATAAATCAAAGGTGGTAATGGTCGGCGACCGCGCGCACGACTGCGTCGGTGCAAAGATAAACGGGCTCGACTGCATCGGAGTGCTTTACGGCTATGGGGAACGCGAGGAGCTGGAGGAAACGGGCGTCATCGCGATTGCGAAGGATATTGATGAACTGGCCGACATTTTCCTCAAGTAATATCTGGACAAATCAAACAAGCGTCAGCCGTTTTGTCAGGCTGACGCTTGTTTCTGTGATGTCCGCTCCGCGGCTTCATATTGAGTAATACACGCCCTCCGAGCATCTGATTCTGCTCTGCGCTTCAAGGCGTTCAAGGTGCTTAAGCAGCATCAGCTTTTCCCAGAAAACCACATAATTCGACGGATGCGCTCGGTATATCAGCTTTGCCTCGGCAAGGCTGTGAATATCCGAAGGCCTCCGCGCGAGATAGCAATAAACGCGCTCCTCCCTCTTTTCAATGCGCTGTTTAAACTCCTGAAGGCACGGAATCGGATCCTCCACGATTTCGTGTATGTGACTCGATACGACGCGCGGCGGCTTCAAGTCAATAATCCGGTCTATTGAGCGCATCAGTTCAGCGGGGTCGGATAAATGCTCGCCGTACCACGGCCCCGCCTTGGTCAAGCATATATCAGAGCTGTATAGCAGCTCCTCCTTCGGAAACCAGAAGCAGCAGTGTCCGGCGGAATGTCCCGGAGTGTGCAGGACTTCGGCCTTAACGGAACCGAAATCCAGAATCTGTCCGTCCTTAAGCGGCAGCACGGTGCGCGAGCTGTCGTAGGGAGAGGGGCAGGCGGCGGTCAGTGCCAGGTTTATTTCCTGATTGGCTGTCTTATAGTCGAGTCCCTGCATCAGTTCGTCCCATTGATCAATTGAATTGCTGATTTTAGCCTTTTCTTCGTCCTTAAGAAGCTCGGTTTCGAGCTCATGTATCATTATCTGAGCGTTTGAAAACAAGCCGTTTCCCCGTATATGGTCAACGTGGTGGTGGCTGTTGATCACTAAATCGATTTTTTTCGGGTCCACGCCCTGAAGCGCGGTTTCGTCAATGCCGGTCTCCAGTACCGTTTTGATGTCGTCGTCAATATATAGCCAGTTTGAGTAAGTAAATCCCTGCTCTGTCAGCATCAAGGTGATTTTATTCGAAATTTTGACCCGCACTTTTGTCTGTCCTCTCATTCGCTGTTTTAACGCGCTCTCTTTGAAAAAATATTTTATACTGCTTTTTTTACCTTGTCCAGATAAAAAAAACGGAGCCGACCCACTCGCGGTCAGGCTCCGCTTATTTTTTATTCAAGCCTTATGCCGCACTGTCGCTGTTCATTTTATGAGTGAACACGACAATTGCCAGCACCATAAGCGCAACGGCGTAAGCTATTACCCACCATAGCTCCGGAAAGATTTCACCGTAACTGCCCGCGAGGGCGGCTCTGCCCGCATTGACGGCGTGTATAAACGGCAGCGCGTTCGCTATTGTTTTGAATACTCCGCCGACCAGATTGACATCAAACCATGTGCCGGAAAGCCATGCGGAAAGGTTCGTCAGAAGTGCCCCGCATACTCCTCCTACCTGCTTGTCAGTGAAAACAGTGCCGCAGAGGAGACCTATTGCTATAAAAAGCACCGCTGCGGGAAGCAGAACCAAAATCGTCATTAAAATATGTACACTGATTTGAAGCCCCAGAAACAGCGCAACGATGAAGCAGACAGCAATCTGCATAATTGCGAGAGGAAGCAGCGGGATTGTATAGCCGAGAATAAAGTTTGAAGCCGTCATCGGCGAAGTGAAAAGACGGAGCATAAACGAGCTACCCCGGTCTTTCGCAATAAGAAAACCCGAAAAAAGCGAAATAAACGAAAGCCCGAATACGGCAATGCCCGGTGTCAAACTATCAATTGCGAAAAGATTTACAGGAATATTGGATTGAATGAGCGAGAGCAGAAGAAGTATGATGACAGGAAAGCCCAGTCCGAAGGCTATATTCAGCTTGTCTCTGATGATTTCCTTGTAATTGCGAAGCGCAAACGCCCTTGTTCTCATATAACCGCCTCCTTCCCGACGAAATAGAGGAATGCGTCCTCGAAACTCTCGGTTTTTGCCTCTTTCATAAGCTCGTCTGCTGTGCCCAGAGCCATGAGTCTGCCCTTGGACATGATACCGATTCTGTCAGCCAGAGTCTGCGCCTCTTCCATATAGTGAGTCGTGAGGATTATCGTAATTTTTCCGTTTAGCTCCGTGATTATTTTCCAGAGCTCGCGCCTTGCTATAACATCCAGCCCCAGCGTCGGCTCGTCGAGAAACAGTATCTCCGGCTCCGATATAAGCGCCAAAGCAATGCTGAGGCGCCTCTGCCAGCCTCCGGAAAGGGTCTTTGCCCTCTGTTCGGCTATTTCCGCCATATTAAAGGATTCAATCATCTCAGCGGTCTTTTCCTTTGCTTTCTCCCTGTTATGCCCATATATGCCGTATATCAGTTCGAGATTTTCCCTGACAGTGAGATTCGGAGCTACGGCAGTCTCCTGCGGAGACACGTTGATTTTTTGTTTAACGGCCTGCGAAGAGTCAATAATACTATCGCCGAGAAGAAGTGCATCGCCACTTGTCGGCTTTGCAAGGCACGATAACAGCTTAATGGTTGTAGATTTTCCCGCCCCATTTACACCGAGCAGCGCAAAAAGCTCGCCCTGTTCTATCATGAGATTGAGTCCGTCAACCGCCGTTATCCCTTTGTACTTTTTCGTAAGCTCTTTCGCTTCAATAGCAATCATTTTTTCTCATCCCCGCTCTCGACATTTTCCTTGATAACCTTTGCAAAATCACTCAGGTTGGACTGGTCCTCATAAGGATAAACTTCCTTGCCCTTTCCTGCAAAAATAGCCTCCGCTATTCCCAACAGCACATTCTGGCGTTCAATCGCGATTCCTCTTTTGGGGTGTGCCATAATGATTAGCGACTGCCCCGGCTCAATTTCAAACATATCTCTTATTTCCTTGGGTATCACTATTTGCCCCTTCGGACCGACTTTAACGGTGCCCATATACGGTTTCACATCTTTTTTCATAAGTTCAGCCCCAATTATTAGTATTATTAGTCGTACTAGTATTACTTGTTATACTGGTAATACTACTCTTTACGATAAATGTCAAGCTCTTTGATGTATTCACATATTCTTTTTTGTATTGTTTTTTCTAAAAACCTTATTTATATCTTTATATACTGTTGACCAAGAGCTGGATATGGTGTATAATAATCTCAAATAACCTTATATCTAATTTCTAATATTACTTGAAAGGCAGATTTATGAAACAGTTCTCGCTGACATGCTGTTCCACGGCCGATATGCCGCTTGAATTCTTCCGCAAAAATGACATCCCGTTCGCGAATTTTCATTTTATAATGGACGGGAAAGAATATCCGGACGATCTTGGGCAGTCGATGCCGTTTGATGTTTTTTACAGGAAAATTGCAGATGGCGCAATGCCCACCACAAGTCAGGTAAACGCCGAGGATTACGAAAAAATGTGGTCTCCTCTGCTCGAATCCGGCAGCGACGTTTTGCATATCACGCTCTCCAGCGGCATTTCCGGCACGATAAACTCCGCGATAGTTGCGCGAGAAGCCGCACTCCAAAAATATCCCGAGCGCAAAATCGTCATTATCGACTCTCTCGGAGCATCCAGCGGATATGGCCTTCTGGTTACGGAAGCACTTCGTCTGCGCAATGAAGACTCTTCCCTTGAAGACGCGCAGAAGTGGCTTGAAAAAAACAAACTCTGCCTGCACCACTGGTTCTTTTCCACGGACCTTTCAAGCTATGTTCGCGGCGGGCGCATATCAAAAGCGGCAGCGATGTTCGGTACAATTTTGAAAATATGCCCGCTCCTCAACATGAACACGGCAGGCGAGCTGATTCCGCGAGAGAAAATACGTACAAAGAAAAAGGTCATAAGTGAAATTGTCGAGCGCATGGAACATCACGCTCAAAACGGGCTTAACTACAGCGGAAAGTGCTATATCTCAAACTCCGCCTGCTATGAGGATGCACGCGCAGTTGCTGACCTTATCGAGGCCCGCTTTCCTCACTTAGATGGAAAGGTGCTCATAAACAGCGTCGGAACCGTAATCGGCGCCCACACAGGTCCCGGCACTGTCGCTCTTTTCTTCTTTGGAGACGAGAGAGTAAAATAATAACCACAGCAAAGGCGAGGGAAAAACCCTCGCCTTTGCTTTTTTAAGCTCTACTGCGCCATTTTCAGGCTGAAATCAACTATGTTCTTTGTGTTCCTATGGGCGAATATCTTTCCATCACCTGGTGTCAAGTTGTATATAACCGACCATTGGAGTCTATCCACGCCCTCGTCCACGAC
>JASDTK010000335.1:0-8210 GCA_041891555.1 Oscillospiraceae bacterium | reverse complement strand
CGCTTATACGGTCCATTTTGCACTGTTCCATGAATTATACCGACCTCTTAGTTTTTAAGGCTGTGCATAGGAGCCGGTATGCGCCCTCCGCGAAGAATGAACTCCGTAGGGTCGCAGGTATTTACAGGCATAATTGGCGCGCTTCCGAAAAGGCCGCCGAACTCAACCATATCGCCGACCTTCTTTCCGACCACAGGAATCAGGCGCACAGCCGTTGTTTTGTTGTTGACCATGCCGATTGCCGCTTCATCCGCGATAATAGCGGAGATGGTTTCGGCTGAGGTGTCGCCGGGTATGGCTATCATATCGAGGCCGACGGAACAGACACAGGTCATCGCCTCAAGCTTTTCGATGGTGAGGTGTCCCGCCTTAGCCGCGGCTATCATGCCGGCATCCTCGCTGACCGGAATAAAGGCGCCGGAGAGTCCGCCGACATTGCTGGATGCCATGACGCCGCCCTTTTTGACAGCGTCGTTTAAAAGCGCAAGCGCCGCCGTGGTGCCGGGAGCGCCGACGGACGAGAGCCCCATTTCCTCCAGTATATCCGCAACGCTGTCGCCGATAGCCGGAGTGGGAGCCAGCGAGAGGTCGACCACACCGAAGGGCACATTCAGACGGGAGGAGGCCTCCTGCGCGACGAGCTGACCTACACGGGTAACGTGGAAGGCAGTCTTTTTGATTGTTTCGGCAACGACATCCAGAGGCTGACCCTTCGCGGACTTGAGCGCTTCATGCACGACACCGGGACCGGATACGCCGACGTTAATCTCACACTCGGGTTCGCCGACTCCGTGGAAAGCACCCGCCATAAAGGGGTTGTCCTCAACTGCATTGCAGAATATAACAAGCTTTGCGCAGCCGAAGCTGCCTGTGTCACGGGTAAGATAAGCAGTCTTCTTGACGATTTCACCCATTGTGCGGACGGCATTCATGTTGATGCCGGCACGGGTAGTCCCGACGTTTACACTTGAGCAGACGTAGCTCGTTTCGGCGAGAGCCTCGGGTATGCTCCGAAGGAGAATTTCGTCGCCCTTGGTACAGCCCTTGTGCACGAGCGCGGAGAAACCGCCGAGGAAATTGACTCCGACTTCCTTTGCCGCTCTGTCCAGAGCCTTCGCGAAGGGGACGTAGTCGTTTGCGTCGCAGCTTTCCGCTATGAGCGCTATAGGCGTAACGGAGATGCGCTTATTGACAATCGGGATGCCGAATTCGGCCTCAATCTGTTCTCCGGTTCGGACAAGCTTGCCGGCATAGCGGCAGATTTTGTCGTATATCTTGTCGCAGCTAACCCTGATGTCCGAGTGGGCGCAGTCGCGCAGAGAAATGCCCATTGTTATAGTGCGGACGTCTAGGTGCTGCTGATCTATCATATTTATGGTCTGAAGTATTTCACCCTGATTAATCATATCCTGCCCAACCTATATTTTGTGCATCGCGTTGAAGATCTCTTCACGCTGAATGCGTATGTTGAGATCCATTTTTTCGCCCAGCTCCGCGAGGGCCTCAGAAAGCTCTGAGAAATCGACTGAGCATTTGGAGGCGTCCACAAGCATTATCATCGTAAAGGAATCCTGAAGAATGGTCTGGCTGATATCAAGAATATTGACGTTTTTTTCGGCTAAAAGGATGCAGATTGCGGCTATGATGCCGACCTTGTCTTTTCCGACGACAGTAACGAAAGCACGCATAAATAAGTAACCTCCAGTGCGATTTTAGCACATATTTTATATATCTCCGCGTGAGCGGAGGAAAATTTCAAATGCGGTAGCAGGTAAATCCAGCAAAATCAGTTCATCGCTCCCAGATCGTCAAGCGTAAGCTCAAAGGCGGGAATAAAGTTTTGCATGAAGTAAGCAACTTCCGACAGAGAATTCTTTTTGAGTATTCCCAGAATCTGCGCCTCGGCGGAAAGAAACTCGTTGTTACCAGCCTTGCGCTCCTCGATGCACTTGATATAGGCCGAGAGCTTGTCCGCAGCCTTAACATAGGCATTTATTTCGGGGTCGTCCTCCACCAGCAGAGGCTCGAAGGAAGGGCGAAGTTCGCTGGGCAGGAAGCTCAGAAGCTGTCTGCACGCGTTTTTCTCAATTTCCTTGTAGGAGGATCGAATGGACTCGTCGTGATATTTTATAGGCGTCGGCAGATCGCCCGTCAGTATTTCGGAAGCGTCGTGATAGAGCGCGGCGGCGGCGCATTTATCGGGATTCGTATTCTTTCCGTAAATATCCCGTCCGATAACGGCAAGACTGTGAGCAATGACGGCGACCATGTGGCTGTGCTCCTGTATGTTTTCGGGCAGACTGTTCCGCATAAGTCCCCAGCGCCCGATGTAGCGCATACGCGATATGAGCGCGAAAAAGCTGTGTTCCATAAAGAACTCCGCCCCCCTGTCATAAATCCGCTTTGAGCGGACATCGATACGATAAAATGTATTCTAACACAAATACACGAAAATGTAAATTGATTATTGTGCAATAAATCGATTTGAGAAGACTCAGTGGCAATTGACATTGGCGGCGGCGGAAAATATAATATTCTGGTATGGCACAGAGAAAGCGGAGGGTGAAGATATGTACAGATTTGAATGTGATTACACCGAGGGGGCACACCCGCGGATTCTGGACGCGCTGGTCAAAACCAACAGGGAGCAGACTCCGGGCTACGGCGAGGATGAATTCTGCGAAACGGCGAGAAAAATTATCTGCCTTGCCTGCGGGAGAGAGGACGTGCACGTTCATTTTCTGATGGGCGGGACTCAGGCGAATACCACCGTAATAGCCTCTATTCTGCGTCCGCATCAGGCCGCTATATGCGCGGAGCAGGGGCACATTGCCGTCCACGAATCCGGAGCGATAGAGGCAACGGGACACAAGGTCATAACCCTGCCCTCCGAAAACGGAAAGATAACGGCGGCTCAGGTGAGAAAATGCATCGACGCGCACTTTAGCGACGCAACGCATGAGCACTGCCCTCAGCCGGCTATGGTATATATCTCGCACCCCACCGAAACGGGACTTATCTACACAAAACAGGAGCTTCGGGAGCTTCACCGCGTCTGCGAAGAAAAGCACATTCCGCTGTTTCTTGACGGGGCGAGATTGGGCTATGCGCTTGGAGCGGAGGAAAACGACGTGTTCATGGCGGACCTTGCCAAGCTCTGCGACGTGTTCTATATCGGCGGAACCAAGGTCGGCGCAATGTTTGGAGAAGCGGTTTGCATATGCAATGACGAGCTTAACCGCGATTTTAGATACCATATCAAGCAGCATGGCGGCCTGCTCGCAAAGGGCAGGTTTCTGGGTATACAGTTCGAAACGCTTTTTAAGGATGGGCTATATCTGGAACTGGGGAAAAATGCTGTCAAAGAGGCTATGCGCATCAAGGACGCATTCAGAAGCGCGGGTTGCGATTTCCTCTATGACTCGCCTACAAACCAGCAATTTCCGATTTTGAACGGCGCGGTGCTGGAGGAGCTCAAGAAAAACTATTCCTTCTCAATATGGCAGGAGCTGCCCGGGGACAGAACGGCTGTCCGCTTCGCGACAAGCTGGGCTACGAGACCCGAAACTGTAGACGCGCTTGTGAACGATATCAAAAAAGCCTGCAGGATATACGGCGAAAAAACGCCGTCCTGGTCGGCAGAGCTGCCTGAATAGAAAAACGGCGCTTCCGAAGGGAAGCGCCGTTTTGACTGCTATTAAATTTATAGAGGCTTGCCGCACTTGGGGCAGTACTTGACATTTCCTTCAAGGGGAGCGCCGCAACCCGGGCAGAATTTGGGCCCTGCCGGAGAGGAGGTCTGTTGATAGAAATATTCGGGGTTCTGGGCGCTAGGCTGGGTATAGGTGCCCTGCTGAGCGTCGGGAGCCTGATACGGCTGCTGGGGAGCCTGATAGCCCTGAGAATAGGGATTCTGGTAACCCGGCTGCTGATAATTGGGCTGCTGGTAACCCTGCTGACTGTAGCCTGTGTTATACTGGCTTTCCTTGCCCGGAACGCCGACATAGACGATGTCCTTGCTGAAGGCCATAATCGGCATGAAGACTATGCCTAGGAAGATAAGACCGCAGGCCCAGCCGCCGCCCTTTCCGAAAGCTTTCGCAAGCTTGACATAGGTTATTATCATGATTACAAAGTTGGCAATGGGGATAAGCAGAAGCAGGAAAAACCAGCCGTTGCCCCAGGTGATTTTAAAGAGCACATAAAGATTGTAGAAGGGAACAATGGCGGCCCAGCCGGGCTCATTTGCCTTCTGGAAAAGGAACCAGAGCGAAACGATCAGCAAAGCCGAAAGAAGAAGGCTGAAAAATGTTGAGCCTGCCGACATGTGGAACATCCTGTCCATCATGCCATAATCATAACTGTAGTTGTAAGACATATAAAACCTCCCCGTAATAATATAATTCTCTCTCAAAACGCAGAAAATACTCTGCTTCTCGTTTATTTTACAATAAAGTTTATGTTTTCACAAGAGTAATTTCATTATTTATCCATATTAGGACCTTTTCGTTCCTCATTGGGGTCTGCCGCACTTGGGACAGAACATGTCGTCCTTTTTCATAGGGGAGCCGCAGTCGGGACAGAATTTTACAAAGTCGCCGGACCGCTGGGAAGCGGCGTCGCGCGGAGCTTCGGGCGCCTGCCAGCCCCAGCCCTGCGTAGGCCCGTACTGATTAGGCGAAGCACCACTATAAGGCTGCTGATAGCCGTTTGACTGGTAATAGGGATTCTGCCAGTTGGGTGACTGAGCGCCCGACGGATTGCCGTAAGCGGGCTTATCGTAGGTAGGCATTTTGCCGGGGATACCTACGTAATATATGTTTTTGCTGAAGGCGATTATGCACAGGAAGACCGGAGCAAGGAATATGAGTCCGCAGGCAAAGCCGCCGCCCTGCCCGAAGGCTTTGGCGAGCTTGACATAGGTGATGATGCTGATGACAAGCATGGCGGTCGAAAACAGGAATATAAGCGCCGAGAATCCGGCGATGTTCGGCAGCATATCAAAGCTGCTGAGAGGATAGCCGCCATAACCGGAATAGCCGGAAAGAATGCCCCTGGTCAGACCAATAGAAAAAGGTATATAAAATATCAGGTATAGCACGCTGGGAAGTTCCTTAAACAGAAAATACCATCCGTTGCCCCAAGAAATCTTAAACATGACATAGTCGCGGTAAAACGGAACAAGCGACGCCCACCCGGGCTCACCGGCCTTTTCATAGACCTTCCATGTGGCGATTATTACAAGAACAGCCACCCCAAGACCGATTACCCAGAAGAAAATCGCAAAGCCGATGATAAACGAAATACCTTCGGACATAAAATTACCCCCTCAATATAATCTCTCTAAGGAAATTATACCTGAGGGGGTAATATTATGCAAGAAATTCTATCTTTCCTCGCGGAAATAAGGCAAGCCGAGACTTGCAGGCGGCTGATTCTCACGCTTTTTACGGAGCGAAACAACAATCAGCACGAGGATTGTGACAACATAGGGGAGCATCTTGAATATCTCCTGAGAAGAACGGGTGAGTCCTGGGATATAGAGGAAAAGCCAGAAGAGAGCACCGAAGAGATAGGAGCCCCAGATGGACTGAGCCGGCTTCCAGCGTGCGAAGATAACTAGCGCAACAGCGAGCCAGCCGAGCTTTTCGATGCCGCCGTCAGTGGACCAAGTGCCTTTTATGTAGTCCATAACATAGTAAAGTCCGCCAAGACCGGAGATTGCGGCGCCGATGCAGGTGGAGAGGTATTTATACCTCGTAACGCTGATACCCGCGGCGTCAGCCGTTGCGGGGTTTTCGCCGACTGCGCGGAGATTGAGACCCTTGCGCGTTTTGTTCAGGAAATAACTCGCCAGAAGAGCGAGTATTATTGCGAGATAGACCATGAAGCCCAGTCCGGAAAAGACTCCGACATCGTGCAAAAACGGAAGCGTTGCGCGGTAAGCACCGCTGGTGGTAGCAACGGATATTTGTCCGACGCCGCCGGCCATTTTGTTCATAGCGCCGCCGAAGAGATTGGCAACGCCAGAGCCGAATATTGTGAGCGTAAGACCTGTGACGTTCTGGTTAGCACGCAGTGTAATTGTAAGGAAGCTGTAGATAAGACCGCCGAGAGCGGCTGCAGCGAGGGCGCAGATGAGAGCGATGAGAAGGCCGACAATTGCGCTCTGCGATGCAAAGTTGTTTTGATACCAGAATGCGCCCGCAAGACCCGCAATGCCGCCAAGGTACATGATGCCCGGAACACCCAGGTTCAGGTTGCCGGACTTTTCGGTCATAATCTCGCCTATCGCGCCGAAGAGTATGACGGTGCCGAAAATTATAGCCGCCTGCAGGAGTGAGAGAACTTGCGTCATATTATTTCGCCTCCTTTTTTCCGCGGAACACGAGCCTGTAGTTAATGAAGAATTCACTGCCGAGAATGAAGAACAGGATGATGCCCGTAATCATCTGGGAGGCAAAATCGTTCAGGTTGTATTGCGAGGCTATCTGCATGGCACCCTTTTCAAGGAAAACCAGCAGAGCCGCGATAAGAATCATAACGAAGGTGTTAAACTTTGCAAGCCACGCGACGATAATCGCCGTAAAACCGCGTCCGCCTGCGGTACTGGTGCTTATCGTGTGAGACGCGCCGGAGACGGCGAGAAAGCCTGCGAGACCGCAGATGGCGCCGGAAATCATCATTGTACGGACGATGACGCGTTTAACAGTGATGCCTATGTAACGCGCGGTGCGTTCGGATTCGCCGACTACGGAGATTTCATAGCCCTGCTTGGAATAGCGGAGATAAACATACATGGCAACGGCCAGAACCAATACGAGGATGACATTCAGCAGATACTGCTGATGCAGCAAAGATGGAAACCAGCCGGCTCTGGTCTGCTGGTTGATGACGCCGACCGTGTTTGAACCGAAAGGATTTTCCCATAAAGCCACACAGAATGAGGTAATCTGGATAGCGACATAGTTCATCATCAGGGTGAACAGCGTCTCGTTAGTTCCGAAACGCGCCTTGAAGAAAGCGGGAATGACGCCCCAGATTGCGCCGGCAACGCAGCTGACGACAAACGACGTAACAAGCAGCGCCCAAGTCGGCATTGAATTGCCGCAATAGATTAATACGGCTGCGGTTGCGATACCGCCGACAAGGATTTGACCTTCTGCGCCAATGTTCCAGAAGCGCATTTTGAATGCGGGAGCGAGACCGATACCGATGCAGAGCATCATCATTGTGTCACGAAGTGTAACCCAGCTGCGTTTCTCGGAGCCGAAAGCACCCTCCCACATAGCCGCGTATACTTTGAGCGGGTTCAGCTTAATCATAGCGTAAATTACAATCGCACAAACAGCAAGAGCTAGAACAAGGCTTATCAGCCTTATTAGCCATCCGCGCCAGACAGCCAGTCCGTCCCGTTTAGTGATACGGACAAAAGGTTCTCTTACTTTTGAATTCATTTTCCGACCTCCCCTCCGAGCTTTGTCATCATCATACCGACTTCTCGCTTGTCAGCGCCATTTCCAGGGACAATACCGCTGACTTCTCCGCCGCAAAGGACGAGTATACGGTCACAGAGCTCCAGAAGCACGTCTAGGTCCTCACCAACGTAAATAACAGCGACGCCCTTTTCCTTCTGGCGATTGAGAAGATCGTAAATTGTATATGAGGAATTGATGTCAAGACCTCGGACGGCGTAGGCCGTCATAAGTACTGAAGGTGCGGAAGCAATCTCACGCCCGACCAGCACCTTCTGGACATTGCCGCCGGAGAGACGGCGCACTGGGGTCGTTACACCGGGAGTGTTGACCTCCAGCTCTTCGACAACGCGCTCAGCAAGGGAGCGGGGAGATTTCCGATCCGTGAAAATGGACTTTCCGCAGCGGAAGGAACGAAGCATCATGTTGTCTGTGAGATCCATGTTACCGACAAGACCCATGCCGAGTCTATCTTCGGGTACGAAGGACAGCGCAACGCCTAGAGAGCTTATTGCGCACGGATCCTTGCCCAAGAGTTCAACCGATTTTCCAGTTTCGGGATCAAGATATGAGATGCTGCCGGATTCTACGGTTTGAAGACCCGCGATGGATTCCAGAAGCTCACGCTGACCGCAGCCGGAAATTCCGGCTATGCCCACTATTTCACCTGAATTTGCGGTAAAAGACACGTTCGAAAGCTTTCTGTACAGCGCCTGGCAACAGACACGGTATAGA
>JASDTK010000334.1:2909-8227 GCA_041891555.1 Oscillospiraceae bacterium | reverse complement strand
GGTATATAGAGCTTACAAAGCCTCGCCTGAACGGTGAAGATGAGGAAAGCAGGATTAACGCTCAGAAAGTTCTGCTTTATGTACTGACGGAAACCATGAAGCTTTTGCACCCATTCATGCCGTTCATATCGGAGGAAATATGGCAGGCGCTCCCGCACGAAGGTGAGATGCTCATGCTTGAGCGTTTCCCCGAATACAGCGATAAGCTCGCTTTTCCGAAGGATGAGCAGGATTTTGAAATCCTTATGGAGGCAATCAAGGCGATACGTTCACGCCGCGCCGAAATGAACGTCCCGCCCTCTCGTAAGGCACATCTGATTATCGTCACCGAAAAAGCGGGAATATTTAACGGCGGAAAAGCTTTTCTCATGAAGCTTGCGTATGCGGGCGAAATAAGCGTAATGGATAAGGCTCCTGCGGATATCGAAGGTATGGTTTCCGTCGTCACAGGCGATGCAAAAATGTTTATGCCGATGGCGGACCTCGTCGATCTTGGCAAAGAACGCGAGCGCATTTCAAGGGAGCTGGAAAAGGCCCAGAAGGAATACGACGGGCAAATGGCAAAGCTGTCGAATGAAAGCTTTCTAGCCAAGGCTCCCGAAAAAGTCATAGAAGCCGAGAAGGACCGTACCGCAAAAGCCAAGGCTCTGATAGAAAATCTTACGGAAAGCCTTAAAAAGCTGGGTTAAATTTAAGCAATGCGTCCGGCTTCGACAAAAAATTAGACAGGTCTATTTTAGAATAGCGCTGTGGGCATATTGCCCGCAGCGCTTTATTTTTACGCAAATACGGGTGGAGGAATGAAGATGAAAATTTACACGACAGAGAATAACGGCTGCCTGAAGCTCAGCTTCACGGGCGAGCTCGATCATCACGGAGCAAAACCGGCAATGAAGACAATAGACGGGATAATAGACGAATGTCTTCCACGGAACCTGATTATGGACCTGTCAGAGCTAAACTTTATGGACAGCTCGGGCATAGCGCTGATACTGCGGGTCAGCAGGAGAATGTCCGATATCGGCGGCAAAGCGTGGGTCGAAAATCCTCTCGGACAACCCCTGCGCGTGCTTAATGCCTCCGGAATTGACAGAGTCGTAAAAGTATTCGAAAAGGCAACATAGAGGGAGGAAGAGTATGACGAACACAGACTACATAAAATTTGAATTCCCGTCGAGGAGTGTAAACGAAAGCTTTGCAAGAGCGGCTGTTGCCGCCTTTGCCGCAAGGCTTGATCCAACGCTTGAGGAGCTTGCGGATATAAAAACCGCAGTCAGTGAAGCGGTCACGAACTGTATAGTTCACGCTTACCCCGGTGTTCTGGGAACGATTTGGCTGAGAGCAAGAATTATAGATGAGGGAACGCTTGAAATTACCGTCAGAGACAGCGGCGTAGGCATATCGGATATCAAAAAAGCGAGAGAGCCTATGTTCACAACGGGAGGGGATGACCGCAGCGGAATGGGCTTCACAATTATGGAGAGCTTCATGGATAAAGTAAAAGTTCGCTCCGAAGAAGGAAAGGGGACAAGCGTGACCATGACGCGGCGTATAATCCGCAGGACTTCCGCGGTATGACAGACGCAATGACTGAGGCTCTTAAAAAAGCTAAATGCGGCGATAAGGATGCTTCAGAACAGCTGATTGAGGAAAACTCCGGACTTATCTGGAGCATTGCCAGACGTTTTTTCGGGCGTGGAGTTGAAGCCGACGATCTCTATCAGCTCGGCTGCGTCGGCTTTCTGAAAGCGATTCAAGGCTATGATGAGGAATACGGAACGCAGTTTTCCACCTATGCCGTACCGAAAATCTCAGGGGAGATAAGGCGCTTTCTACGCGACGACGGGGCGGTCAAGGTAAGCAGGGGAATTAAGGAGCGGGCGCTGTCGATAAAAAGCGCGCGCTCACTGCTCGAGCAAAAAAACGGCAGGGAACCGTCAATTTCCGAAATATCCGAACTGACCGGTCTCGACTCCGCGGAAATAGCGAGCGCGGAAACGGCGGTCGGGCCGACCGAATCACTTCAGCGTGAAACCGGCGAGGAAGGTTTTACTCTCGAACAGGTGCTGGGTGACTTCGGGGAAGAGGAGAGGCTGGTTGAGCGCGTTTCCCTGCGGGAAACGATCAATCGCTTGCCGGAACGGGAAAAAAGTGTCATAGCGCTCAGATACTTTCACAGTCTCACGCAGGACAGCACGGCGCGTGTCATGGGCGTGTCTCAGGTGCAGGTGTCGAGGCTTGAGAAACGCGCGGTCGAGAGACTCAGGGAAATGCTAGTTCAGTAGGAAAAACTGAGCAAATTGAATATTGACCTTGTTAATTCGCAAGTCTTAAGGTATAATCAAAGGACTTGCGAATTGTGTTTTTAGGAGAGAAAATGACAGATTCAGAGTACAGGAAAAGATATGTATCGGCGCGGAAAACCGTTATTAAACGTGAGTTTTCGCACCTTAATGATATGCAGCAAAAGGCTGTCATGGCAACTGAGGGTCCGCTGCTCCTCCTTGCAGGAGCTGGAAGCGGAAAGACGACTGTTCTTATTAATCGTATCGCGAACATTCTGCGCTACGGTAAGGCATCGGACAGCGACGAGCTTCCTGATATAACGGGCGAAGCAGAGCTTGAAATTCTGGAGCAAGCGGCGAGAGACAAGAACTATCCCGATATGGAAAAAGCCAGACGCCTTGCGGCCCTTGATCCCTGCGAACCGTGGCGAATCATTGCCATCACCTTTACAAACAAGGCGGCGGAGGAACTGAAAACCCGTCTTGAAAAAATGCTGGGACAGGCCGCGCAGGACATCTGGGCGCAGACCTTTCATTCCGCCTGTGTGCGCATTCTGCGTGGGCACGCAGACAGGCTCGGCTATTCAAACAGTTTCACGATATACGATACTACGGACAGCCTGTCCGTAATCAAGCACATAATCAAGGATTTAGATATAGACGAAAAGGCCTTTCCGCCGAAAATGATTCTTAGCTATATCAGCAAAGCCAAGGACGATATGCAGACCCCCGAGAGCTTTCTCTTACAGGCACGCGCGATGAACGATGTCAGACGCAAGGTGATAGGCGAAGCATTTGCCTCCTATTCAAAGCGGCTCAGGGACGCGAACGCTATGGATTTCGACGACCTTATCCTGAATGCGGTGCTGCTGCTCGAGAACAACGGCGATGTCCGTGAGTATTATCAGAAGAAATTCAAATATGTTCTCATAGACGAATATCAGGACACGAACAATCTGCAATACCGTCTCGCCGCCGCTCTCGCCGGAGGGCGTGAGAACATCTGCGTAGTCGGAGACGATGACCAGAGCATTTACAAGTTCCGCGGAGCGACGATTGAGAATATCCTAAGCTTTGAAAGCCAGTATAAAAACGCGCGAGTTATCCGCCTTGAGCAGAATTACCGCTCAACGGGGAACATTCTGGGAGCTGCGAACGCCGTTATTAAAAACAACAAGGAACGCAAGGGCAAGGAGCTCTGGACAGAGAAAAGCATGGGCGAAAAGCTCACGCTTTACGTCGCGCAAAACGAGGACGACGAGGCGCAGTACGTTGCGACGCGCATTATGGACAGCTTTTCACATGGCTTAAACTGGCGGGACAACGCTGTTTTATACCGCATGAACGCACAGACCAATAAGCTCGAGTATGCCTTTAAAAGAAACGGTGTACCTTATCGCATTATAGGCGGTACGCGCTTCTTTGACAGGCTTGAAATCAAGGACATGATGGCGTATCTCTGCGTCATACTCATGCCGAACGACGATTTGCGGCTTATAAGAATAGTCAACAGCCCTCCGCGCGGAATTGGGGAGCGTACTATCGAGGCGGCACAGGCAATAGCGGCTGAGCGGGGAAACTCGCTTTTCGAGGTTATAAAGCACGCCGACGCCTACTCCGAGCTTGAAAGATCGTCACACAGACTGCGCGAATTCGCCTATATGATTGAGGAATTACGCACCTTGGAGGAGACGACTCCGCTCGACGAGCTTTTTGATATCGTAATTGACAGAACAGGCTATGTCCGCGCGCTTGAAGCAAAGCCGACGGACGAAAACAGAGCCAGAGTGGAGAATATAGGCGAGCTCAAGACAAATATTTTGAGCTACATCAAGGAAACAGGCGATTCTCGCCTTGCGGGTTTTCTGGATGAGGTCGCGCTCTATACCGATATGGATAATTTTGATGCCGACAATAACTGCGTCGTAATGATGACCATGCATTCGGCAAAAGGACTCGAATTTGACAACGTTTATATCGTCGGCGCGGAGGAAGGCATTTTTCCGGGGCTTCGGAGCATCGGCGAACCGGAGGAAATGGAAGAGGAGCGCAGGCTCTGTTACGTCGCGCTCACAAGAGCAAGAAAAAATCTTACTCTCATTTGCGCGAGACAGAGAATGCTTTTCGGGAATACAAGCTCACACAACCCCTCGCGTTTCATTGAGGAAATACCCGAAGAATACATTGAACGTAACGAGTCGCCCAGAAACGACAGCTTTGGGGGAGTCGGGATACGAACCGAATACGGCGCCTATTCCGGAAGCTATAAGAAGACATACATGCAGGATAAGCCTAAATACAGCTACGCGTCACCTACAATACAGCAGACGCAAAAAGCGGGAGAGAGCTTTCGAACCGGCGATGAGATAACCCATACTGCCTTTGGCGGCGGGGTTATCACAAAAATGACGCCGATGGGCGGCGACAGCCTGGTCGAAATCGAGTTTGAAGGCGGGACGAAGAGACTGATGCTTAAGGCGGCTGCAACGCATATGCACAAGAAATAAGGGTTTCGTATGGAACCGAAAAGGATAAGCGACAATGGCAATCAAAGAAGAAAAAAAATACGCGGTACTGGGACGGACGGCTCTGATTATTACCACAATGATTTGGGGTACCTCGTTCGTAGTGCTGAAAAATACACTGAATTCTGTTCCGACGCTCTACATACTTGCGTTCCGGTTCAGCGGAGCGGCAATACTGCTGGCACTCCTGTTTTTTAAGGAGCTTAAGAATATAGACAAAAAATATGTGATAAATGGTATGGTGCTCGGCACGCTTCTGTTCGGCGGCTATGTCGTTCAGACCTACGGACTTCTTTACTCCACACCGAGTAAAAACGCCTTTTTAACCGCTGCCTACTGTGTGCTCGTCCCGTTCGTGGTCTGGATTGTCAGCAAAAAGCGTCCGGATAAATATAACTTTATATCAACAATAATCTGCATTGTCGGAGTAGGGCTCGTGTCCCTTAAAAATGACAGGACGGTAGAGCTGGGAGATGTTCTGACTGTTTGCAGCAGTGTTTTTTACGCC
>JASDTK010000334.1:0-2899 GCA_041891555.1 Oscillospiraceae bacterium | reverse complement strand
AAGGGACGTAGTGTTGCCATTCTCACAATGCTGCAGTTTGCAACCGCCGGCGTTCTCGGCTGGATATCCGCCCTTGTAACTACGCCGTTTCCGACTTCGATTTCCACAGGCAACATCTGGAGCATCGCTTATCTCTGCGTAATGTGCACGGCAGTATGTTTCATGTTTCAAACCTTTGGACAGAAGCACACGCCGCCGTCGACAGCCGCTATTATTCTGACGCTTGAGTCGGTTTTCGGCGCGGGATTCTCGGTGCTCATTAACCATGAGGTATTGACGTTGAAGCTGTATGCGGGCTTCGTACTGATTTTTGTTTCTGTAATAATTTGCGAAACAAAGCTGAGCTTTTTAAAACGTAAAAAGCCTATTGAAGAGGGACCGAAAAATGACGAAGCTGAAATAAAGCTGTTCGAATGAGAGACGCTCTCCGCTATATAAAACGGAGAGCGTCTTTTAATTATATTTATTTGAGTATTTTAGTTTTGCTGAAAACAAAATAGGCTATGAGCGTTATCGCTACCGTACCGCCTACGACAATTAGGAATCCCCACGGGCTGCCGGCAAAAGGAATCTCGACGTTCATACCGAACGCACTGAATATTATGGTCGGGATAGCCATGATAACCGAAATGACTGTCAATATTTTCATCACTATGTTCAGATTGTTGGAGATTACGGAGGCAAAGGCGTCCATCATACCGCTCAGAATTCCGCTGTAGATGTTTGCCATTTCGATTGCCTGCTTGTTTTCGACTATGACATCCTCAAGCAAATCGGAATCGTCCGGGTATTTCTTGATTATGTCGTATCTGGAGAGCTTTTCTAGAACGGCCTCGTTGGAACGGAGAGCGGTCGTGAAATATACAAGGCTCTTTTCGAGCTTGAGCAGCTCAATAAGCTCGTGGTTTTTCGTTGACTTGTGTAGCTTATTTTCAACCTCGTCGGATTTCCTGTCGATTATACTAAGGTATTGCAAATAGAGAGTTGCAGTTCTGTAAAGCACCTGCAGTATGAAGCGAGACCTCATAAAAGTGTAGAAATCGCGGACCTTACCGGAAGCGAAGGGGTGCAGGATAGGTGTGTCCTCGCTACAAACTGTAATTACAACATCGCCCGTAACAATAATCGAAAGAGGGATAGTGTTATAAAGTTCCTTTTCATTATGTTCCTCTATTGTCGGAATGTTTACGAGAACCATAGTGTAGTTGTCGTCCGTTTCGATGCGCGAACGCTCGTATGCGTCCATTGCAGCCTTTAAAACATCGTTGTCCAGTTCAAACTCGGCTGAGGTTTTACGCAGTTCGGCTTCACTCGGACCAATCATTGAAATCCAGCAGCCGGGTGCCGGGCTGTCAATCGTTTCGAGGTGACTGTTCCTCGAGAGATAGTACTTGACCATATATCTCAATCCTTTCATTGCTTCGCGCAGAACGAAGCAGCGAAAGGCCCAGTTCTGTACGAATTATTTAGTTTTTTGCGGAGGCTTACCGTTACTGTCCGGCAAAGGGTCGCCCTTCATTAATTTTCACTTCCTTTTCACTTTAACCAATTTTTAAATTTATAGTATATGCTATGATTCTGCCAAAAATTTGTGTTTTCAAAAATTCTCGAAAATAACGCAAAATCACACCTGCGCAATCATATTACGTCGATATTTTGATTTTGTCAATTCATATCTCTGATAATTGTGATTTATCGCAGTATTTCACGGCTGTACAAAAAAATAGCTGTCGCAATGGCTAAAAAAAAGAACCCGATCAGCTGTCGGCTGAACGGGTTCGTGAATTATATTTTGAGATTACTATTCGCCAAGGTCGTGCTTGGCAGTAACAAGCACTCTCGTATCATAGCAGGAAAAGGCGTCGTCAACAAGCTTTTTGCCGGGAGCCTTTGTTATCGCGGAAACTACAGGGACTATGATAAAGCCCGCTAGCATCGCGAAAGCGCCGCAGTTGATAGGGGAAACAAGAATAGTTGGGAAAAAATCAAGCTTGAGCAGGCGGCAAAGCAGATTGAGTATCATTATACCGGAGCCGAAAGCGAAGCTTGTAAACACCGCAGCTTTCGTGGTCTTCTTCCAATAGAGACTGAAGAAAAACGGAGCGAGAAAGCTGCCCGCTAGAGCGCCCCAGGATATGCCCATAAGTTGAGCGATAAACGTATCATTTGCCTTGTATTGAAAAATAGCGATGACTACGGAAATCAGTATAAATACTACGATAAGCAGTCTGATACTGAGAAGCTGCTTTTTTTCCTTCATGTCATTGGCAAAAAGCGGCTTGATAAAATCAAGCGTAAGCGTGGAGGACGAGGCCATGACTAGAGAAGAAAGTGTCGACATTGAAGCGGAAAGCACAAGAATAACTATCAGTCCGATTAGGATAGGGGAGAAGCGGGACATCATAGTCGGAATTATGGAGTCAAAGCCATTTGCCTTTACGACATCGCCCGTTGTAAATATGCGCCCGAAGCCGCCGACGAAGTAGCAGCCGCCCGCAATGACGATTGCAAAGATTGTCGATATGACAGCGCCTTTTTTAATGTCATTTTCGCTTTTAATGGCGTAGAATTTTTGAACCATCTGAGGAAGGCCCCAGGTGCCGAGCGAGGTGAGAATTATAACACCGAGTAGATTGAGAGGGTCAGGCCCGAAGAAGGAGGCAAACGTTCCTGGATTTGCCGAGACAGTTTCGTCGGTGACCTTTGACAAAGCTGTCAATGAGCTGAGAAAGCCGCCGTTTGTTTTCAAAACAGCGAATATAACGGCTATTATTCCTGCAATCATAATAATTCCCTGTATAAAATCATTGATTGCGGTGGCCATCTAGCCGCCGGCAATGACGTCAATTCCCGTCAGAACCGCCCATCGAACTAAGCAGACTGTGCAATCGATTCCAAA
>JASDTK010000333.1:0-8287 GCA_041891555.1 Oscillospiraceae bacterium | reverse complement strand
ATGTTTTGTTCACATATTCCAAGGTGCAAAAATTGTTTTTTTAAATTTGCCCTATGCTTTGATTGCCCATCGCAGCTTTGCCGAATGAGCGCGGCTGTTTTGACAGCATTCCTCCGCCGACGGCCGAATCGGGTCGGGAGCAATTTCGCGGTATACGCCTTCACGGAAAAAGCTCTTAAACGATTTTTTGACCAGACGATCCTCCCCGGAATGAAACGAAAGTATGGCCACTCGCCCGCCCTCGGCAAGGACGTCCGGAAGCTTTTCTAGGAACTCCTCCAGCACTTCGAATTCGCTGTTGACGTCAATTCTAAGCGCCTGAAAGCAGCGCTGGCAAGATTTATTTTTTTCATCCTCGCTGATGATTTTCGGAATTGCTTTGAGCGCCTCTTTTATAATACAGCGGAGCTGTGTCGTTGTCGTGATATCATTTCCTTTTTTTATATTGGAAATAATTGCGCGGGCGATTACGGCGTAATATGGCTCGTCCGCGTTTTCGATAAGCATACCTTCCAGCTCCTCCTGCGACAGTTCCTTCAGCCGCTCCGCCGCGGAAATGCCCGCTTTCGGATTCAGCCGCAGGTCCAAAGGTCCTTCGGTCTTGTATGAAAAGCCTCTTTCGGGGTCGTCAATCTGCATTGAGGATACGCCCAAATCCGCAAGAATAAAATTAAAACCGATTTCGGGAGCGATTTTATCTATTTCGCAGAAGTTCATCTGCCGTATTTTCAAAATTTCGGGTCCGAAGCCCAGACGCTCAAGACGTTCCTTAGTTTTCGGAAGCTGAAGCGGATCCACGTCAAGCGCGTACAGACAGCCCTTTGAATCGAGACATCTCAGCATTTCCAGGGTATGACCGCCGTAGCCCAGCGTCGCATCCAGACCGGTTTGCCCCGGCTCAATCCGCAAAAGCTCCAGTATTTCCTTTACGCAAATCGGAATGTGCATACCTGCGGGAGTACGTCCCTTTGAAATGACCTTTGCCACATCCTCGGCGTACTTATCCGGCGAAAGCTCCTTGTATTTTTCTTTAAAAGTCTTGGGGTGCGTGCCGCTGTATCGGGCGCGCCTCTGATGCCCGGGCCCGCTTTCGTCTACAGTCTGTTCCTGACTCATAAGCTTCTCCGTTGTAATATGATTTTGCTTTTTTCGCTGTAACCCATATTAGCAGAAACTGCTTACTAAAGCAACAGCGCCAAAGCGCAGGCGCGGAGGCAGATTCCGTGTCCGCGCTGTTTCAATTATTAAACGTACCTCCACTTTGTCACATCGAAGATGCCATGCGTAGTCAGCCTAAGAGTCGGAATTACAGGCAGGCTCATAAAACTGAGCGTCATAAACGGATCAATTTCTCTGGAAACGCCGAGCTCGAGCGCACGGCTCTTAGCATTTTCGAGGTCACGGTTGACGTTTTCAAGAGTATCGTCGCTCATAATGCCGGCAACCGGGAGGCTCACCGCTCCAAGAGCTTCGCCGCTTCGCATTACGACAATACCGCCGTTTAATTTCACAACCTTATTGGCGGCCGTAGCAATTTCTTTATCGCTTACGCCGACAACAATAATGTTGTGTGAATCGTGCGATATGCTTGTCGCCACCGCACCGGCTTTGAGCCCATAGCCCTTGATGTAACCGATACCGATATGGTGTGTATTTTTGTGCCGCTCGATGACCGCAATTTTCAAAATGTCTTTTCCAATATCTATCTTGTCGGCCAAACCGCAGTCATTCGAAACAATTTCTCCCGCTATAAGCCCTATTACTCCCAGCGGTCTGTCCGTTTCAAAATCCTTCTCAGATAATTGCGACACCTTAAAGGAATTATGAGCGCGCTCCAGCAGGCGCGGTTCAATTGTGGGCGCGGGAAAGTCTCTAAGCCTGCCGTCATACATCAGGTTTCCGTTTTTGAACACCATCTCGACCTTGAAGCTCTCAAAGCTGTCGATTACGGTAAAGTCGCCCACATAGCCGGGGGCTATGGCCCCGCGGTCAGACAATCGGAAGTTCTGCGCCGCGTTGAAGCTTGCCGCCTTGACTGCGGTGATGGGCTCCGTCCCCAGCGAAACGGCTTTTCTGATTATATAATCGATATGTCCTTTTTCCAGAAGGTCGCTCGGATGCTTGTCATCGGTGCAGAACATACAGCGGTCGGCGCATTTGCCGACAAGGAGCGGCGCCAGAGCGTCAAGATTACGGGCTGCTGTGCCCTCGCGAATCATGATATACTGGCCTCTTCTGAGCTTCTCAAGGGCTTCCTGCATCTCGGAGCATTCGTGGTCCGAAGTAACGCCCGCGGCAATATAGGCGTTCAGATTGTTCCCGCGCAGCCCCGGCGCGTGCCCGTCGATTTTCATGTGATGTAGCTGCGCCGCCGTGAGCTTTTTCAGAACCTCCTCGTCGCCCGAAACGACGCCGTTAAAGTTCATCATTTCGGCCAGTCCCAGAACGCGCAGATTTTCATAAAATGAATCTATCGCGTTATAATCGAGGTTCGCGCCCGATTCGTCAAGCTCCGTTGCCGGAACGCAGGAGGGCAGCATAAAGAACACATCCACAGGGAGATTTTCCGTCGCCTGAAGCATATATTCGATGCCGTCTGCGCCCATGACATTCGCGATTTCATGCGGATCCGTTATCACAGTCGTGGTACCGTGTGGCAAGACGGCTCCTACGAACTCATACGGAGAAACAAGCGAGCTTTCAATATGGATATGAGCGTCAATAAAGCCGGGGCATACGATCTTGCCTGTCATGTCAAGCTCCGTTCTGCCTGTGTAACTGCCTATGCCTGCGATAACGCCTTCCGCCACGGCGATGTCACCCTGACAAAGCTCATTTGAGAACACATTGGCATAAACGGAATTTTTCAGCACAAGGTCGGCCGGTTCTCGCCCTGAGGCAACCGAGATGATTCTGCGCTTCTTTTTTAATTCCAATTCAAACTTCTCCATTGTATCGCTCCTTTTGAAAAGTGTTTAACGGAACTGTCTAATTATATTCGCATATTTGTTTTTAATAATTCCAGACGCTCTCAGGATATAAAAAAGTAAATAGTTGATTATAAATCTTCAAACGGAATTGAAGATTTATAATCAACTATTTACGGTAGTTGGTAGAGACGCTCAACCATATTATGAGCTTATATAAATCATTTGTAATTATTCAATTATTAGACGTATTATAAGCTCTGCCTGTGGAAAAGTAAAGAAAAAAATCGTTATCGCTGCAAATTTTTTATAGTTCGTTTTGCGAAGTTATAACACAGCTTGCTGTTTACTTTTTTTGTCCGCTAATATAAAATTAAATCAGACTACAGCGTGGAGGTTAATACAATGAGTTCTTTATTAATTAAAAACATCAGGCACCTTGTGACAAACGACATGGAGCAGCCCGTCCTTCATAATGTCAGCCTCTTTATTCGGGACGGAGTCATTGTTTCAATCGGCGGGGACGAGTCTGTGGCTGACGAAACAATTGACGCAGGCAGTATGGTCGTGTATCCCGGGCTCATCAACGCGCACCACCATCTTTATCAGATTTTTACCCGCAATTTGCCGCAGGTTCAGAACATGGAGCTTTTCGACTGGCTGAAAACGCTCTATGAGCTATGGAAGTTTCTCGACGACGAAGCAATTTTCAACACCTCGGCAATCGGAATGGGTGAGCTGCTGAAAACAGGCTGTACTACCTGCTTTGACCACCACTATGTTTTCCCCGAAGGCGGAAGGGATTTTATCGAGATGCAGTTTGAAGCCGCCAGTACACTCGGCATACGCATGCACGTATCGCGCGGCAGTATGTCGCTGAGCAAAAAAGACGGCGGGCTTCCTCCTGATAGTGTTGTGCAGACAACGGATGAAATTCTTAAGGATTCGGAGCGCATAGTTAATAAATATCACGACCCTAACCCGTATTCCATGAGGCAGGTTGCTCTGGCTCCCTGCTCGCCCTTCAGCGTAACTCCCGAGCTAATGAAGGAAACGGCTTCACTCGCAAGAAAACTGGGCGTCCGACTGCATACGCATCTTGCGGAAACCAAGGATGAGGAGGCATTCGTGCACGAAAAATTCGGCTTGACTCCTCTGGAACTCATGCAAAGCCTCGACTGGGTCGGAAGCGACGTATGGTACGCTCACGGAATACATTTCAGCGACTTTGAGCTTGAGCTGCTCGCAAAAACAGGCACTGGCGTGTGCCACTGCCCTGTCTCCAACATGAAGCTTTCCTCCGGTGTGGCCAAGATTTCAAAAATGCTGAAGCTCGGGGTTCCTGTCGGACTCGGGGTTGACGGAAGCGCGTCAAACGACGGCTCAAATATGCTTGAGGAAATACGTGTAGCCTATCTTCTCCACAGACTCCACGATGGCGCCAAAGCTCCCAGCGGTGCCGACATTCTCTCTATGGCAACCGAAGGTAGCGCACATCTCCTCGGACGCGGCGATTTGGGTAAACTTGCCGTAGGTATGGCAGGCGACCTGTTTATGATTAATTCGGACAGGCTGGAGCTCACCGCAGCACTGTCCGCTCCCGAAGCTTTTCTCTCCACAGTCGGTTTTAAGGGCAGCGTCGACTACACTGTTGTGAACGGAAGAATAGTCGTGAAAGACGGACATCTGACAATGGCGGATGAAGAGAAACTCGTGAATTACGCGAACAGAAGCTGGAAGGAATTTATCAGCCGCACCTGATTTGGCAGCTCTTATAAAGCAAGAGTTCCCAATGCTTACGCATTGCGGAACTCTTGCTTTTATATGCTTTTAGCCTAATAGGCTTACTATGCCTGTGTTTCCTCAACCGGCTGTGCCGCTTCCGGAGAAGCTGTCGGCTCTGAAGAGAGCTTCGCAGGAGCGGCAGCCTTTGCTTCGCCTTTCAGCGATACTCCCAGCTTCTCGAGCGATATAAACTTAAGCAGAGCGTCGACTATCGTTGCGCTTCCGCCTTCATTGTCCCCGCCCATATTGACAACGGTTTTGGGGACGATATCGACGTTTGCGTTTCTTATCGCGTCGGAAAGCTTATCGACAGCCTCCTGTATGACCCGGAATTCCGAACCGCCGTAAGCCTTGACCTGTGCGTCGATTGCCTGTGCCTTCGCAAGTCCGACCGCACTCTCGCGCGCTGCCTCCGCTCGGCCCTCGACCTCGACCTTCTGTGCGTTTGCCTTTGCTATCGCGATAATCTGGTTAGCCTGCTCTGTCGCCTTTGACGCCTCTGCCGCGCCCTTGTTGCGCTCAACCTCGATCTGGATTTTCGACTGGGTAAGCGTTGACTGCTGCGCCGCAACAGCTTCTGCCTCGCGCAGGCTCTTTTCACTCTCCGCCGCCTGCTGCTGCTTCTGATAGGTAACCTTCTTTTCCTCGGCTATCTGCCTGTCACGAAGCTGGGTCAGAATGTTTTCAATCTGGATATCGCCCTTTGCGGATTTAGGCGTGCCTATTAGGACCTCTTCGAGCTGCAGGTTGTATTTAGAGAACTTTTCGCGCATTTCCAATACTGCTCTTTCACGGATTTCACTGCGTTCCTGAATCAGCTGGATGAGCGTTTTTGTCTGCGCGACGTCCTTGAAATATGCGCTAACCAGCGGGTCGAGCGACTGGTTTACGAGCATGTTGATGTCGCCGAACCTCTGGATAACCCAGGGCGCCATGGTGTATTCGATGTGCATTACGACTGAGAGGGGCAGCGACGGTTCAAAAGCGTCTTTAGTTATTATGTCAACCTCAGTCAGGTTCTCATCATACTTGTGGTCTCCCACTTCGTCCCTGTTCCACTTAAGGATGATATTTGTTGTCGGAACCAGAACGACCTTTCCCGCGTCGGTGTTAAAGGCATATTTGCCCGGCATGAGAGGCTTTTCCAGAACGCCCTTGCAGCCTTCTTCGACAAGCTCACCGTGCTTATAATCCACACCGGTCGTATCAATGCCCTTTTTGCCGAAGAAGGATACGACCACGCCCACATAACCGATAGGCACTACTGTTTTTTCTTTGAATTCTACGGTCGCAAAGAGTCTGTTGATGTAGTAGGTACCGTCGGTAAGAACTCTTATCTGCTTACCTCTGCTTCCGCCGAGCTCCAGGAATTTCTCGGGATCCTGGAAGTTCGCGTGCTCCTCGCCCACATCGGGAGCTATGATTTCACCCTGTTGCAAGGGCGTGCCGTCATGGACTGTGACAATGCCCATGGTTCCGCTTTCTTCCTGTCCGTAGCCCATTATGATTACGGGAGTAAAAGCGTTTCTCTTCGTGAGAGTATCCCTCATGCTTTGCAGTTCCTGAAATTCGGCTTTGGTACCGACAAAGATGGATTTTATTTCGTTAATTGTAATGACGATGAACTGAGCGAGGTTAATTGCATATGTGCCTTCTCTCAGTATACCGCGCTGAGGGCCCTTCTGTCCGCCGGACTGCAGGAAGCCTCTTACGTCCTGAAAGTTGTTGGCGTCAGGCACAATTCTGCCCAGCGTCTGCATCGGAGAAAGCGGAACGCCGTCTCTGGCAAACACATAGGCTATCTGTCCCTGCGGGATGGTTATCAGCGGGTACTTATGGATTCTGTACATCAGAACAGATTTGAAGTGTATGCCGCCGCGCAGCAGATCGGGCGAATATCCCGCTTCCCCATGCAGTGCGATTATGGAATCCTTCAGCGAGCCTTTAGGGCTCCACCATTTCTCGACCACCGCGACTTCATTTGAATTGATAACCCGAAGTCCCAGAATTTTAAAAATAAGCAAATACAACACAAAAACTGCCGCTATGGCTATCAGTAGCCAGGTAAATAAACCGCCCATCAAAACTTCTCCTTTTCCAGCCAAAAGCAAAAATGCTTTTGGTCTATTCCTATACCGTACGCAGAAAATAAGAGGAAATATTTTCTAGTTATATTATAGTATTTCCCTCTCTCATAGTCAAGGTCAGCACTGAGCGCTAAAACGCCTGTATTGGGGGGATTTTAGTATTCTATGCGGAATTATGACTGCTATAACCAGTAAGGCGAAGACGGGCGGCTTCAATCGCCGCCCGTCTTTGCTTTGCCGTTATCTTAAAAACTTCAGATGTTCGCGTTTCTGACGGACTGATAGGCCTTGTGATCCGAATACAGGTCGTCCTTAAGCGGGTTTTTCTTGTTTTTGATGATTGTTCTAATCTGATATACAGCAACTCCGACATTGAAAGCCAGAGCAATTATGCTGACCGTATAGTATGCTACGGGGCTGTGCGTGGATGCCACAGCATATTTGCCGTCGACAAAGAAGTTCGGCACCGTCATCATAGCCATCATATAGAGTGCCAGAGTATGCACCCTGTGCTGAGCCCAAGCGCCTTTTTTGATAGTGAACGCGGGTATTGTGCAGGAAATGAGCAGCGCTGCGCTGTAAAATGCGCGGTCCGTCACGCAGTTGTAGACATAGGCGAAGTTCCACAGGTCATACGCGATTATCCAGAACCACAGCATATCAGGCCAGATGTGGCTGTGATGCTTATCCTTGCTTATTATGACTCCGAACCAGCCGCAGATTGTCAGCATGTTGATTATACCGGCAGCGGCGTTCATTGCGTTCCACGGGCCGCCCATATAGAACATGTCGTCTATGACTCCCTGCATGCCCATTACCTGAACCTCACGGATAACCGCTTCCATAATGTTCAGTCCAAGAATCGCAGGAACAAGTATGTAGCACCATTTTGTTGCCTGCATTTTCTTTGAAAAACGCATTCCCAGTCCTATATAGCAGCCCAGCAGCGCCGAATAGGTTTTTACCCATGCAAACCAGTTGGAGGTCTGCGCGCCGACATCCATTCCGGAGGTTTTCGGCCAGACGAAAATCGTCAGCACCAGCGGCAGGGCAACGAAAAACGCGAGCCCCGTGTATAAATTGTAGCGGGTCACTTCATTGAAAAGCATAAGCCCCGCTAAAATGCCGAGCCATGCCAGCCATGCGTACCAGGGTATAGTCGCGAACAAAAACATAATCTATTCTCCCATTCTATCTTTTGTTAATCGCGTGTAAAATCTAAGATTTTTCTCCCTTTGCCGCTTCTCTGACGGCGGTAATCGCTATCTTCCCTGCGCGCTTTACCACATTCGGGCCCATTGCCAGCGGCAGCTTCTCATAGCTTGTAGCATATTCGTTGTATTTTCGAACGAGCTTCACGGCGTTGAACATGCACTTTGTCGTACACATTCCGCAGCCTACGCACATCGTAGCGTCTACCTGAACCGCTCCGCAGCCGAGGCAGCGCTGTGTCTCTTTTTGGAGCTGCTCCTCCGTAAAGGTAAGGCG
>JASDTK010000332.1:0-1484 GCA_041891555.1 Oscillospiraceae bacterium | reverse complement strand
CAGCGGCAAAATACTCATGAGTAAGTCCGCTTTCCGCCTCGTCCTTGAACAGAACTCCGAGATTGAAGGTTCTGTTGGTTTTAAGTGAGCGGGCCGCGGCGTTGGGGCGGTATTTCATCTGCTCCGATACCTGAAAAATTCTCTCGCGAGTTGCTTCGCTTATATCCGGCGCTCCGTTCAGCGCCTTGCTGACTGTGGCCGTTGAGACTCCGCAGGCCGCCGAGATATCCTTAATCGATACCATATTTCCCTCCGGGTGTGCTTATTGTATATAGCTCGCAAAATAATTAACTTAATCGTTTTCGTATTTTCAGGATACGACTTAAATTCCGCGTTTGCAAGTGGATTTTGTTGATTCATCTAATTTTTGTCGTCTTGCCAAAACGCTATTATGAATTTTGTATATTATGCTTAGCAATATTAGTTGCAGCAGTTTGAGCAGATAGTCACCCTAAAAGTCTCTAATTGTTATTTTATGTTATATATGGGTTTATATTTCTATTATTGCTTTTTCTTATTAATATTTTTTTAGGAATTGATAAAATTCATCTTGCAATTCGGCATAATATCGGCTATTTTTATATATATCAGACGTTTTTTAAGCACTAAATCGTTTTCGTTATTAACTCATAAGGCTGGTACTCCAATGAGATACGGACACTTTGATGATCTCAGGCGCGAATATGTCATAGAAGCTCCAAGGACTCCCCTCCCCTGGATTAACTATCTTGGGAATCAGGACTTCTTTTCTCTTATTTCCAACACCTGCGGCGGCTACAGCTTTTATAAGGACGCAAAGCTTCTCCGCCTGACCCGCTACCGTTATAACGACGCTCCGCTGGACGGCAATGGGCATTATTTTTATATCAACGACGGTAATGATGTATGGAACCCGGGCTGGCGTCCGACTCAGACGGAACTGGACAGTTACGAGTGCCGTCACGGGCTCGGCTACAGTATCTTCGAAAGCTCAAAAAATGATATAGAAGCGCGCCAGGAAACTTTTGTCCCTATGGATTCACCTTGCGAGCTCACCCGACTTACGCTCACGAACAGCGTGTCAGCGCATAAATCACTCGAAGTCTTCAGCTTCGTGGAATTCTGTCTCTGGAACGCTCTGGACGATATGACGAATTTTCAGAGGAACTACTCTGTAGGCGAGGTTGAAGTCGCCGGCAGCGCTATATACCATAAATCCGAATACCGTGAGAGGCGAAATCAATACGCCGTCTTTGCCGTGAACGCTCCCGTTGCCGGGTTCGACACGGACAGGGAGTCCTTCTGCGGCGCGTATCGCGGTTTTGAAAACCCCGAAACCGTTTTCGGCGGATACAGCCGCAATTCTATCGCGCACGGCTGGGCTCCTGTCGGAAGTCATCATCTCCATGTCGAACTGGCCCCGGGCGAAAGTCGGAGCTTGATATTTATTCTGGGCTATTGCGAGAATCCCCAGAATGAAAAATTCTCAGCGCCCGGTGTTATTA
>JASDTK010000331.1:0-1486 GCA_041891555.1 Oscillospiraceae bacterium | reverse complement strand
TCTTACGGCTGTCTCGGCCATGGCGATAGCGTATTCCCAATGATTAATAATTGCAGAGGATGGCGCGTAAAGAGCTGCAATCAGCTTTGGATTCAGCGCTGGCTCAAGAGCCAGCGCTTCCACTGGGCTGATGATGCGTAAGCCCGGCACTCCGTTTGCCACTCCCCTCTCATACAGAATGCGCAGTTCCCCCATCTCGCGGTCGTCAAAGGCAATTACAAAGGTGGGTATCTCCCGGCGTTCCACGTCCAGCTTCTCGCAGATTTCCTTGGCAAGCTTAACGCCCTCCACGTTTAGGCGGGCTTCCATGCTGCCGATTGGGCAGTCGAAACCGGCGTGCAAAATGGCGCTGTTTGCTTTCGTGACGCCATTTGCCACATCATTGGAGCGTTCGCAAACGCATACCGACAGATCATATTTTGACAGTTCAAAGGCCATTGCTGCGCCGACCGCGCCGCAGCCTACAATCAAGACATCATACATAGACTTTCTCCTTACCACCATTTAATCTGATCGGTGACATATTGCCGGATTTTAATAAATTCCGGGTCGGTCACATCACGAGGGCGGGGAATATCTACTTGCAAATCTTCCTTGATGGTGGTGGGCTTGTTGGTAAGAATTAAGACGCGCTCGGCGAGATAAACCGCCTCTTCAATATTATGAGTGATGAAGATTACCGTACTGCCCAGCTCTTTCCACAACTTTATGACCTCATCCTCAAGGAAAAAGCGGAGCTTGATATCCATCTGACCGTAGGGTTCGTCCATAAGCAACAGATCCGGATTCATTGCGAAGGCCCTTCCGATTATGATACGCTGCTCGGTACTCACCGAAAGTTGGTGTGGATAGGAATCCCGAAACTCTGATAACCCCATGAGCTTAATTATATTTTCCACACGGGTGTCGATTTCCGGTTTAGGGAGCTTCTTCAGTTCCAGACCGTAACGCAGGTTCTGTTCCACCGTCTTCCATGGGATGGCCGAGGGCTCCTGGAACACAAAAGCCAGATTATGCTTTTTGGGGTCCGCGGATTCCCCGTCGATCAGAAGATCGCCCTTGGAGGGCATGTAAATGCGGGTCAGCAGGTTCAGGAAGGTAGTCTTTCCGCAGCCTGTGGGGCCAACTATGCAGATAAACTCGCCTTTTTTGACACTAAAGCTACTGTCATTGAGGACATGCAGGTCCCCAAAATATTTGGTGAGGTTGTTGACCTCGACTTTATACTCGCTCATCTGTCCTCCCCCTTATAGTGCCAAATCGGTGTTTTCACTGATCAGCTTGCGAAGACGCAGAAACTCCGGATCGACGGCATTGCGCGGACGCGGAAGATTAATCTCGTATATATCCTTGACCTTGGCCGGACATTTTGAAAGCAGAATAATCCGGTCGGCAAGGTATAGCGCCTCCTCGATATTGTTCGTTACAAAGAGTACCGTGCGTTTCTCAGCTTCCCAAACTCTGAGCACTTCGTCCTGCATAGCGT
>JASDTK010000330.1:0-1493 GCA_041891555.1 Oscillospiraceae bacterium | reverse complement strand
TCTGATATCTGTCTGCCCTCCTGATCCAGCAGAGATAAAGAAGGCCCGCACTTATCGCATGCGACAGGCTGGGCATGAAATCTCCTGTCGGCCGGGTCATGGTATTCTTTCGCGCAGTCCTCACACATCGGAAACGAACGCATGGTGGTATTGACCCTGTCGTAAGGAATTCCGGCGGTGATAGTAAACCTCGGTCCGCAGTTCGTACAATTTATAAACGGATATCTGTATCTTCTGCTGTTGGGGTCGTTCATTTCCCTCAGGCAGTCCTCGCACACGCAAATATCGGGTGAGATGTAAGCGGCGCTGGTGATTTCGGAGCTGCTGTCTCTTATTTCAAAATTTAAATATCTGACAGGCTCCGCAGTTTTGCTGCGAAATGAATCAATAAAGGATAGCGCCGGCGCCTCCTCTTTTAGTCGTCTGACAAAGGTATTAAGGCTCTCGTCTGTGCCTTCCGCGTCTATATGAACGCCGCCGGAGACATTATTCACCCAGCCCTTGATACCGCAGGAGCATGCGAGCTTATACACAAAGGGCCGGAAGCCCACGCCCTGTACTATGCCGTTTATATCTATCAAACATCTTGTAAGCTCTTCCGACAAAGCGACTCCCCTTTTCAGCACAAATCCGACTTCTTATGTATCACGGAGTTATCCTGACTCCTCCGCCGCCTTCCACGCAGCGTTATTCCGCAGGGTCGCCACTCAGGGTATAATCGAAAGCTCATCGTTCTCGGATATTATGCCGCCGTGAAGCACTCTTGTAAAAACTCCTTCGCGCGGCATGATACAGTCGCCCATAATTTTATATATCGCACAGCCGCTATGGCACTCCTTGCCAATTTGGGTAAGCTCGAGTATGACGTCGTTACAGCGAAACCTAGTTCCTATCGGGCAGTTCCTGAAATCGATTCCCGAAACAATCAGGTTTTCGCCGAAAGCACCGTTCTCGACTACTGCTCCCCGTGCTTTGAATTCCTCAATTTTTTCATAAGACAGAAGGCTTACCTGCCTGTGCCAGTTGCCCGCGTGCGCGTCGTCCTCAATTCCGAAATTTTCGATAAAGTTCGCGGTATGGATATTTCTTTTCTGTACGCCCTTTATCTCGCTGATGCAAACTGCGAATACTTTTCCCATAATCTTCTCCTTAATTTGTGGCAGCGCCGTGGTATTGGCCGCGTGTTTACCGGTTTTTTGCCTTAACCGCCTATCTGAAACATTGCTCTGGTTTCTCTGTCTGCAATAAATTCGTCTGCAAAATGATGTTCCCGCGGTTTATCACGAAGCGTCTTTAAAATTACAGCCTCCAGCTCCTCATCGGATGCACCGCTTCTTATTATTTCCTTGAGGCTTACGCCAACGTCATACTGGAGACAAGTTTTCAGCCTTCCGTCCGCAGTCAGCCTCACTCTGTTGCAGCTGTCGCAGAATTTGTGACTCATAGCGCTGATAAAGCCGATTTTCCCTTTGAAGCCCGAAATACTGTAATAA
>JASDTK010000329.1:0-8525 GCA_041891555.1 Oscillospiraceae bacterium | reverse complement strand
TGCACAATCTCGGTGTCACCCTCGTTTCCACGGTGGTGCGCGGCGTAAACGACCGACAGCTCGGGGACCTTGCCCGTCTCGGCGCGTCGCTTTCTCCCGTGGTGCGCGGCGTTCATTTTCAGCCGGTGTCTTATTTCGGCCGCTACCCGAACGCGCCGGAGGACCGATATACACTGGATGAACTGCTTTGCGGCCTGTGCGGACAGCTTGATATAGGCACGGACAGTTTTGTGCCTTCTCACTGTGACCACCCGATGTGCGGCTTTCACGGCAGCTTTGTTGTCATGCCGGACGGTAAGCTGATTGCGCTGTCGTCCCATTCCGCCAGCGAAGCAACTAAAACCTCTGCGGGACAAAACCGCGAATATGTGGCGCGCCACTGGACGCGGTCACCGGAAAAGGAACAGACGGAGAATAGCTATGCTGTTTCCGACAGCGGTGCAGTCGACTTTGATGTGCTGCTTGACCGACTCAGGACGAACAGCTTTACTCTGACAGCCATGGCGTTTCAGGATGCGATGAATTTGGATATAGAGCGTCTGCACCGCTGCAGTCTGCACGTCTGGCACGACTACAAGCTTATGCCGTTTTGCGCAAGGTACCTGACACCGGTAAAAATCTAAGTTTTTATTCCAAGGAGCCTGTTCAGAAAATGCCGACAGGGTCAAAAATGACCGTGGAAAAGCGAAAAGCCTGTAATATTGAGATTACAGGCTTTTGCCGTTAAGCTCGGCGTAGGCCGGTTTATTTCCCCTGTGATACGGGCGCAATAAAGACGGGATAGGTATCGCAAATAACGTAGGCGTTCACAGCGGAGCCTGCGTCCTCGCCTTTGTCGAAGGTGTAGGTTATGGAGCTAATGGTTCCGTCCGTGTTCGCTTCCGCCGTGGTGTTCTGGGTATAGTACAGAGGCAGAGGATTGCCGTTTTTATCGGAGAGCATGATGCTGAAAACGTGCTCACTTTTCTTGAGGGCACTGCCCGTAAATTTGACGGTAACGTAACCTTCGGACATTTCAACCTTGACTGTTCCGACGCCCTCGGGCATCGTCATTTTATCCCGCGAGCTTATGTTGCAGGCTCCGCGTGCGAACATCTGTCCTGTTTTAAATTCGCTCATGCCCATCAGCTTGAGTCCGGGACCGTAATACTTGATTTCGTCGCAGTTGGCCGCTGCTGTTATCGTTGCCGGCTTATAAAACTCCCCCGCAGAATTCAGAGCGGTGTTTATTCGGTAGGATGCAAAGGGCATATCCCAGGTCCCAATAAAATTGATTTTGAAGCCGTTGTAGTTTGAAAGGGTGACCAAGCCGTCTTTGTAGTCCAGTAGTATGGGATAGCGCGTTTTAGCGTCCGGAGCTATGGACGCTTCGCCGCTTTCGTCCTGTCTCCCTTCAATTACCCAAACAATTGACTGACCGTTTGAATTTTTGCCGACTACGCCGCCGAAATAATGCAGAGAGTCAAATCCGATCTGATTATAGGATGGAAGCAAAGACGGTGTAGGAAATGCAAGGCGCGAAAGCTCGATAACGGACTGCGCGCCGTCCGCCGCCGAGGTGAACGGGTTTTCGACTTTGGAGCTGCTGGCTATTTTGAAGGCGAAACTCTTCTCAATGGTACCGGTTTTCCTTCCGCCGAAGAACTTCAGCCCTATGCGGCTGAGCTTAGTGTTATAGTCGGCTTTCACGGTAACCGTAATATTTCCGTTTTCGTCCGGCGTCCAGTATTCTTTGGGTATGATATTTAAAAACTTGTTGGTGGCTCCAACCTCAACGCGGTAGCCCTCATTTCCCGATACCGTAACGCTGACAGTCTTTCGCGCGAGCGCGGAGCGCACATTGTCGCCGTCCCTGCGCACCATGAGCGAGAGCGTAACAGGGTCGTTTGCGCTGATAGTCGCGTCCGGCGTAAACTTAAGTGCGCCGAAGGAGGTGGTGAAGACGAGGTCGGCGCCGTCCGACGGCATGTTTTCCCCGCCGGTATAGCAGCGGCTGTCCTTTTTGCCTTCCGCAGTGAGAGGATAGTCGTACGGAATGAAAAACACCTCTCCGCTTTCGCCAGCGATATAAACTCCGTCAAAGCCAAGCGCGGGTGAGCCGTTTAGATCGTTGCGGTCGGCGCTGATGCACTGATAGCTCCAGCGCAGGGTTCCGTCGGGATTTATGCAGTAAAGCTTGCCCTCGCCGTTACCGAAATATATGTTGTCGTTCCCGTCTACAGCAGGAGAGGAACGTATAGGCTCAAGAGTGTCAAACTCCCAGACTGCCTTTCCTGTGTTTGGATTAACGGCATATAATGTGCCGTCCGTACTCGCCTGTATTATCGTACCGTCCGAAAGCTGGGCGGGGCTTGCATAGATATGATCGTTTGTTCCGAACTTCCACAGCTGTTTTCCGCTGTCCTGCGCAATAGCGCGAAGATAGCCGTCGAAACCACCGACCAATACCGCCCCTTTACTTGAGTTGCTGGTCAGCATCGTCGTCGCCGCTACTGTGCCCAAAAAGCCGCCCCTCAGCCAGTGCTTTGTTCCGTCAAGGTTGTAGCTATATACGTTCTGGAGTGTTTGTTTACAGGTAGCGAAGAATATATTTCCGGTCTCCGTATTGATGGAGGGCAGTGACCAAATTAAATCGTTTGCTTTGAAAACGGCTTTATTCTCTCCTGTTTCCCTGTCGAGGGAATATATCAGACAATTGTCGTTCGGCACGAGCAGAGTGCCATCCGGCTGCATGCCGACATTGCCCTCAAACCAGTTGACGTTCCAAGTCTTGATGCCGTATTTTTCCATGAGTTCCTCTGCGGTATCCGCAGTGAATTTCCAGACAAGCTCGCCGGTTTCACGGTCAAAGCAGTATGTAACCGCGTCGCCCGAAGCGACAATGACATGTCCTTTGTCGTCCAAAAGTGCCGAGGAGTCGATAATTTCGCCTGTTTTGTACTGCCACTTGACAGTGCCGTCAGGGTTGAAGCAATAAAAAATGGTGTCTGCTGAACCTATGTAGCAGTTGCCGTCGCCGTCAATGACAGGTGACGAGAAGATGCCCTTGCCCGTCTTATAAACCCACGGCTGGAGAGAATTTTCTGTGGGTTCGACGGGGGAGCGGCCGTTTTGCAGTAGATTTGCGCGGAATTTTGCCCACGGGCTGTGAGAATCGAGAGGAATGCCGTAGTCAAAGCTGCCGTCCGACAGAACGGCGGTTGTCGGCGCGGGAGAGAAGTCGTATTTTCCAAAGGGTACAAATAGAATTACATAGGCTATGGCAGCCAGAACAACGACTGCAAGCAGTATTTTTAATCCGATATGCCTTTTTTTCTTTTTCTGCGGCGTAGCTGTATCTTCGCGGACGGGGGTGCTTTCCTGTGTTTCTTCTTGGTTCATGTGGAGATCTCCTTCCTGCAAATTCCGAATAGTAGCATGCTGACCAGCTGCTTTAGCTTTTCTCTGAAAGAGTACTCGGATTCAATGTAGTTTTCCACCAGAAATCTTTCTATGGCCGCTGCGAATACCTCGCTGAAAAACTCGTTGTCTATGGCTCTGATTGACCCCTCCTCCTTGGCTTTGTCGATTACTAAAAAGGTTCTTTCCCAGCCCCTGCTCAATTTTTCGTTGAGCACTTCGTATGCGTTTGGATATGTCGTCTTCAGTTCCTTCAGGCGATACTCTCTGATTGGAAAGGCCGGTATTGCGCACAGAAGCCGTTCGAGCTTTTCCATCGTTGATAACGAAGCGTCGCTGTGTATGGCATCCTGTTCGACGGCCAGCAATTCAAAATAACGCTCGATTACTTTTGTCACCAGTTCTTCTTTCGAGCGTACCATCTCATAAAGCGTTTTCTTGCTTATCATCAGCCGCTCGGATAAATCGTCCATTGTAAATTTGAGGCCCTGCTCCCAGTACAATTTCAATGTTTCGTTATAAAGTTCGTCTTGGTTTGTCATTATATACCCCATAAACTCATTTTGTATTTCTAGTTTATTATATATAAGCATCTGGGAAATTTCAACTTCTATTTTTATTTTCGCAATATGGGCCAGCTTTTTTGAATCCATACCGTACGAATAATTTATAATTTATTATACCTGAGCAAGCAAGTGGGAAATATGCTTCTTCCGCTGATGTAATATTCGCTCCGCACAGGTATAAAAAACATCCCGTATACAGAGCTTAATCTGCATACGGGATTATAACAATAGGGGAATTACATTGAATATACTACTTTGACGCCTGCCTCTTCGTATTTTCGAAGGCATTCAAGCTGCCAATCTTCCATATTTTTTTCCGAATCCGTGAAAACTGTGTCTATATTTTTATAATTGCACGCCACATACGAGGCATCTCTGCCTATCTTGGTGTGATCCACAAGTACATAGACTTTATTTGAGCTTGCAATCAGATTTCTCTTTACCTCGGACTCCTCCAGCGTATAGTCTGTAAGCCCATTCTCAAACGAGAATGCGTGAGAGGATAAAAAACACTTGTTTATTACCATCAAGTCCAGCATCTCGTTCATTTGCGTTCCTACCACAGACAGCGAGGATTTTCTCAAACTCCCGCCCAGCAATATTACCTGAACATTTTTTGAGCTTGAAAACTGCAGGGCTACGCTCAGGCTCGGCGTTACCACGCATATGTTTTTATCCTTAAGATATGAGCACATATGAAGCGTGGTTGTGCTGGGATCCATTGCAATCACATCATCATCCTGCACAAGTTCTGCGGCTTTTGCCGCTATCGCCTGCTTGAACTCGAGTGATTTTTTAAATCTCTCCTCGATAGGCAAATCCATGCGGAGAAGCTCAGCTCCTCCGCCGCTGGTCTGATTGGCTGCCGCATCCTGCCTGTTGACAGCTTTGGCGCCTCCGTAAACTCTGGACACCGCCCCGCTCTCTTCCAGTTCTCTCAGATCACGGTGTATGGTCATCTGAGATACATCAAATCTCTTTGACAGCTCGGCAATATCCACGCAGTCATTTTGATTGATTGCCTCTAGGATTTCACGTTTTCTGACGTATGGCAACTTTTTGATAACTGTTCACTCCCTCGGTTGACCGTAGTTATTGAGAACATAATTACGCATAAACTTGACTTTATCGTCCGGTATAATAATGGGTTTTCCGATACATCTGGACATATAGTATATCTGAGCCGTCATTTCAAGGACTGTGCTGACGTTAAAAGCACTGTCCATATCAGGTCCCGCGCACAGCGCGCCGTGATTGGCGAGCAGGCAGGCATATCCGTCCCCCAGAGCCTTGACTACGTTTCGTCCAAGCTCCTCGGTACCCGGAAGCGCATATTCCGCGCATCTCACAGTGTCCGCCAAAGCCTGCGCCGCCTCGTCATTGATAGGCGGGATCTCCTCGTTAAGGCAGGCAAAAATCTGCGAATATACGGGATGTGTATGAATAACGGCGTTAAGGTCAGGCCTTGCGTTAAGCACACCTATATGGATGTAAAATTCAATGGTGGGTCTGCGTTTGCCCTCCACCACTTCCATGTCGGAGTTCATTACCACTATATCATCTTCTGTAATAATATCATACGGCATACCGCTCGGTGTCAAGTAAATTAATCCGTTTTCAGGATTTCTGGCGCTGATATTACCCCAGGTACCTACTGTAAGCCCCGATTTAAACATTCTCATTCCGGAATCAACTATTAATCTCTTGTAATTCATTTTTTATCCTCCATATTGATTATGATTTGACTGCGGACATACCGCAGTTTTTGCTTTATTAAATCAGCCGGGTAAATATGTTTTGGTCTGAAGCGATGCCGCTATTATCCTGCGAAGCTCAGTATAGCTCAGATTATGCTTTAGAAAAGCCAGCTGGGCCGCACAGTTTCCGATTGAGGAGCACTCCTGCGTACATGCTGCGACAGGAAGCCTCAGCTTGTCGGCGCATTTCTGATTAATAGCATCATTCTTGGCTCCGCCGCCGACTATGTTGACCGACGAATAGCTCTTTTTGGTGCATTCCATGACCGCCTTCAGCCCTGTCACATAGCTCTCAGCCATAGATTCCTCCACGGAAGCCAGTATTTCCGGCCACTCATAGTCTTTGCCGCAACTCTTGGGATGGTTTCTTTGCCATATTGCCGCCGCCATGTGCGGCGGGTTAAAAAACAGCGTGTCGTTTACATCAAACACGGGTACCGGACCTCGAAAGGCTCGGCCCATTCCAAAAAAATCGTCCCAGCATATGCTTCCGTTTTCCTTCTCATACTCCTTTTTCAGGCGTTGGGTTATGAACATGCCCGTGGTGTTTTTAAGAAGCGTTATATACCCAAAAGCCCCCATTTCATTTGTAAGCTCGTTTTCAAGTATTTCTTTGTTAATAATCGGTGTTCTGCATTGAGCTCCTATAAGAGCCCATGTGCCTGAGCTTACAAACAGATACTCGTCCTCCTCGCAGGGTATCGCAAGCACCGCGGACGCCGTGTCATGTGAGGGCACGCAGACCATCGGGATATCATAGCCAATCAAAAGCTCGTCTAGTATGTCTCTTCTGATATTGCCGATTGGTTTCCCGTGCTTTCCCATTTCGCAGAACCAGTCCGGGTTCAGGCCCATTGCCCGGCATTGTTCAGCACTGATTTTACTCGTTCTCACATCCATCAGCTGAGTGGTTGAAAGTTCTGAAGGTTCGTTTATTTTAACTCCCGTAAAGAACCAGCTCAGGATATCCGGCACCATCAAAATTTTTCTGCCGTTTTCGGTAATTGTCGGCATCTTTTTCCTTAAGCCCCGCAGCATGAATACTGTGTTGATCTTGTCGGCCAGAATGCCCGTTCGATAAAACATTTCATTTAATTCTTCCTCGGACAGACTTTGCATTTCCTCCGCGCCGATTGTGTTGCGGTAGCTCAGAACATTTCCCAGCATCGTATCGTGTTTATCAAGGAACATCATATCTATGCCCCAGGTGCAGACGCCGGCTGAGTGTATCCTGTCCACCCTTTTCGCAGCCGACTCCAGACCTTTTTTCATGTTCGTGAAGATGTTGAGCATATCCCAGTAGAAATAATCGCCTATCTTAACCATCTCGTTTGGGTCGGATCTTATTATCTCACTTGTAATCCTCACCCCGTCAAAATGACACAGTATGGTTCGAATTGTACTGTTGCCGCAGTCGAAAGCAATCATGTTGTACTCTTTGCCCATAATGTCCTCCCTTATTTAGCCGTTCTCAGCATTCTTACTGTCACCGCCAGCAAAAGGATAACGCCATAAATCGCAGTGGTAAGGTGAGAATTGAGACGCAGGATATTAAGGCCGCTGCCCACCACCTGGAATATCAGCACGCCCAATATGATCCCGCTGACCTTTCCGTGACCGCCGTTTGGATTCACTCCGCCGAGAACAGCAATCAGTATGGTCTGCATAAGATAGGAGCTTGCATACCCCGGCGCGGCGGCATTGAAACGGGAGGTCAGGATAACGGCTGCCAGTCCCACAAACAGGCCTGAGATCGAGTACGTTTTAACTATCAGGGACTTTTCGTCCACGCCGGAGAAAACCGTGGCCACCTTGTTTGACCCGTAGAGGTGAGCTCTTGGGCCATACGGCGTTCTTTGAAGCAGAATTGCTAAGACGACAAGTGCGAGGATAAAGATATATACCGCTGTCGGAATTCCGGCCAGAGTATTATTTCCAATGAATTTAAAGGAATCGGGATAGCCGGATATTGTAGCTCCTCTGGTAATGGCAAGGCAAATACCGTTAAAGAGAAGCTGAGTTCCCAGTGTGGCCAGCATATCGGGTATTTTGAAGTTGGCGATAATCAGTCCGTTAATTGCGCCCGCTGCTACGCTGACCAGTATTCCGGCAAGTACGGCTAAAAGCACCACGGGGATATTGTCTGATCCTTCGGGTATGCTTCTGGTCATTATCAGCGCCATAACGATGCCCGATAGATTGGCTGACGCGATTACAGAAAGATTGATACCGCCGACGAGCATTGTAATTGCCATAGCTATGGTCAACAGACCCATTTCAGGAATCTGATAAGCCACGCTCTTGAGTGTTCCGAATGAAAAAAAGTTTGGCTGTACAAGCGTTACCAGCGCAGTAGAGACGACCAGTATGAGAAGAAGCATGGAATTATCGCCGTTTTTTGAGACAAGTTTTTTAAGCTTTTCCATCTTCAAGCCTCCCTCCCACATTGGCTTTCTTCGAGTTCTGCAGCATTTTCCAACCCGTAAGGCAGAAGCTCACCAGAATAACGGAGCCTATGACAAGATCCTGATAGTAGCTTGAAACACCCATAAGAGTAAGTCCGTTGGACATGATGGCCACGAGCAGCATACCGAGCACGGTTCCGCTCACGGTTCCCTTGCCTCCAGAGAGTGAAACACCGCCGAGAACCACCATGGCGATAACGTCCATCTCATTTCCCACGAGGTCGTTCAGCGCCACCTGCTGTATCAGATAGCACTGCACAATCGCGCCCAGCGCCGCTATCGCGCCGACATAGGCATATACGAAAAGCTGAACTCCCAGAGTGTTCACACCCATACGG
>JASDTK010000328.1:7599-8578 GCA_041891555.1 Oscillospiraceae bacterium | reverse complement strand
ATCCAGAAGAGGATATCTCCACTTATTCGGATGCAATACAATCGGCAATCGGACACATGAAAATTGATCCGAAAAATCGTAATATCCTTATCACTCACCAGTTCGTCACCGGGGCTTTACGCTGTGATTCCGAGGATATCAACGTCGGCGGCTCCGACAACGTCGATGTAAGTGTATTTGCGCCTTTTGATTATGTGGCGCTGGGTCATATCCATAGCCCTCAAAACGTTGGAAACGACACTGCCCGTTACTGCGGAACGCCGCTTAAATACTCTTTTTCCGAAGCGAAACACAGTAAATCTGTTACCGTCGTAGAATTGCAGGAAAAAGGGGCCATAATTATCCGCACAATTCCGCTTGTCCCGAGAAGGGATATGATTGAAATTAAAGGAACTTATATGGAGGTCACTTCCCGAAGCTTTTACTGCGGTATGGATACTAATGCCTATCTGCATATAACACTGACGGATGAAGAAGACATCCCGGATGCCATTGGAAAGCTGCAGTCGATCTACCCTAATATTATGAAGCTGGACTATGACAACAAGCGTACCCGCACCAATGCAGAGATTATCGGTGCGGATGATATGGAAAGCAAGACCCCGATTGAATTGTTCTCAGAATTCTATGAAAAGCAAAACAATCAGCCCATATCTGAAGAGCAGTGTGCTTTCGTGTCTGAGCTGATTGAAAAGATATGGGGGGAAGCGAAATGAGACCGGTAAAACTTACCATCTCTGCTTTCGGCCCCTATGCCGGAAAAGCCGAACTGGATATGGACAAGCTCGGCGAGCGTGGACTCTATCTGATTACTGGAGATACCGGAGCCGGCAAGACGACCATTTTTGATGCGATCACATTTGCGCTCTATGGCGAGGCCAGCGGAGAAAACCGCGAACCTGTCATGTTCCGCAGTAAATATGCCGAACCCGATACGCCCACTTTTGTTGAGCTGGTTTTTTCATACGCAGGTAAGGAA
>JASDTK010000328.1:0-7589 GCA_041891555.1 Oscillospiraceae bacterium | reverse complement strand
CGGCGCTGGGATGACGGTTCAAAAGGCTGACGCGGAACTGATTTATCCTGACGGCAGAGTCGTTACAAAAACTCGGGATGTCACAAACGCAATACAGGAGATTATCGGTATTGACCGCAGCCAGTTCACCCAGATTGCAATGATTGCCCAAGGTGATTTTCTCAAGCTTCTGCTTGCGCCTACCGAAGACCGCAAAAGGATATTCCGGCAAATATTCAAAACCGGGCTCTATCAGAACCTTCAGGACAAGCTTAAAGAGGAATCCGGCAGGTTGGGCCGGGAATATGAAATGCTTAAAAACAGCATTCAGCAGTATATAAACGGTGCGTCCTGCCCGGAAGACAATGTCCTTTGCATTGAGCTTGAAAAAGCTAAGAACGGCAGCCTCTTGACTGCCGATACGATTATTCTGATTGAACAAATTATAGCTGAAGACGAAACCAGCCGTAAAGAACTGAACAACAAACTCAGCGACACTGAAAAGCAACTGGAACAGGTCAATGCCCGTTTGGGTAAGGTAGAGGAAATCGGAAAAACCAGAAGCAACCTTGCCTCTGCAAAAGAGACGCTTCTAAAAGCTGAGCCCCGGCTGAAAGAGCTTTCCGATCAATACGAAGGAGAAAAGTCAAAGCAACCGGAAACGGATGCGCTCTCAGAATCCATTACGACAGGAAAAAACAAACTTCAGCAATACGACGAGCTGGAGAACACGAAAAAAACGCTTGCCGCAAAAGAAAAGGAGCTTGCCAGGAAAGAATCCGACCGCTCTGCATGGGCTGCGTCGCTTGAAACCGAAGGGAAATTGCTTGAAACGGCAAAAAAAGAGTTGGATACTCTTAAAAATGCTGAGGTTGAAAAGGAAAAACTGCTGAACCTAAAAAATGCGCTTGATGATAGAAAAGATAAGGCTGGCAAGCTTTCGGCTGATCTGAAGGCTTATCAGAAGCTTTGGAAGGAGCTTGACGCTGCGCAGAAAAAGTACCTTTTTGCCTCTGAGCAGGCAGAAATACTAAAGGCGGAATACAGCAACAAGAATAAGGCTTTTCTGGATGAGCAGGCCGGCATATTGGCCACTACGCTGGAAGACAGTTCAAAGTGCCCCGTTTGCGGCTCAACAGCGCATCCTGAGCCCGCTGTTCTGTCGGAAAACGCTCCAAGTGAGGCTGAGATTAAAGCAGCAAAAGAAGCCTGGGAAAATGCGCAGTCTGATGCTGCAAGGCTCAGTGCCAAGGCCGGAGAGTTAAGTGGGCAATCAGAAGCTAAAAAAGCTGATATTATTAACCGCGCATCCGAGCTTATTGGAGATTGCGCGTTCGATGAAATCATTGCCGGAATAGAAAAGGCTTTGTTTGAGCTGAACGCTTCGTTAATAGAACTAGATGAGAAAATAAAGACCGAGGAATCCAAGGTTAAGCGGACCGCTGAGCTCAATAAAGAGATTCCGAAAAAGGAAACCCGCATAAAGGAATTGGAAACGGCCATTAACGAAGCAAAAACGTCTATAGCGGCATTGAGCCAGGAAATCAAGAACCTTAAAGATACATTGGAAAAGTTTTCAAGAGAACTGGACTTTGAGAGCAAGGCAAAGGCTCAAGAAGCCGTCGCAGAACTGGAGAAAAAACGTGACCAACTAAAACAAAAGCTTGAAGAAGCGCACCAAGCCTTTGTCAATTGCAAGGCGGAAGTCGATAAGCTGAACGGGACTGTGAATGCCCTGACAGCCCAACTAAAAGACGTGGAAGAAATAGACGTCGATACGGAGAAAAAGCGTCAGACAGAACTGTCCACAGAAAAAGCTGATCTGACCAAAGCAATAACAGTGATTTCATCTCGCCTGGACAGAAACGGAGAGGCTCTTCAGAATATCCGTAAGGGTAGCGGCCGCCTTACCGAAATTGAGACGAAGTGGACCTGGGTCAAGGCACTTTCAAATACCGCAAACGGTAATATCGGCGGCAAAGAGAAGATCATGCTTGAGACTTATATCCAGATGACATATTTTGATCGCATCCTAACGCGGGCGAATACAAGGTTTATGATTATGTCCGGCGGTCAATATGAACTTAAGCGCCGTATAGAAGCCGAAAACAACCGCAGTCAGAGCGGGTTGGAGCTTGATGTTATAGACCACTACAACGGCACCGAACGAAGTGTTAAGACACTTTCAGGTGGCGAATCCTTTAAAGCATCGCTTTCCCTCGCACTGGGTCTTTCCGATGAGATACAGTCCTCCGCAGGAGGCATCCGTCTTGATACCATGTTTGTAGATGAAGGCTTCGGTTCTTTGGATGATGAATCCCTGCAGCAAGCCATGCGGGCCCTCTATGGGCTGACTGAAGGCAATCGTCTTGTAGGTATCATCTCCCATGTGTCGGAACTCAAGGAAAAGATCGATAAGCAGATTGTAGTCACAAAAGAAAAAACCGGCGGCAGCCGAGCTGAGATAATTTGTTAATCAAGGGAGGGTAATAGTATGTCTAAACTTTTAAGAGGATCAGAATGGAGACGCTGGGATTTACATATCCATACACCTGATACAATCAAAAACGATCAATTCGATGGTATTTCTGATGAAGAGAAATGGAATAAGTATTATGATGATATTGCAAGATATATTGGAGACGGCACAGATCCTGCAAAAAATATAGTTGCAATTGCAATAACTGATTATTTGTCAATTGAAAACTACAAAAAAGTAATATCTGATAAGAAATTAACTAAAGCAATTGAACTTGTTTTGCCAAATGTTGAAATGCGTATGTATCCCCTATCAAAGCAAAGTGGCATTAATATACACTTTATTTTTGATCCATTAATAGTTGATGAATTGAATGAAAGGTTCTTTTCTCAGCTTTATATAGAACATGGTGGAAGGAAATATACCGCTGTAAAAAGTAGCTTGATCGCTCTGGGCAAAGCCATATCACCAGAAATAAAAGACGATGAAGCAGCCTATAAAAAGGGGATTGGGCAATTCATTCCTACATGTAAAACTATTAAAGACGTATTCGATGCTGATTCAATGTTGCGAGAAAAAACCATTGTTGTAGTTTCAAACAGTAGCAATGACGGAGTCTCTGGCGCTGCAAATCATTGTTGTTATTTTGAACCTTCTATAAAAGGTTCAGATTTCGATGCAACAAGACAATCTATTTATCAATTTTCAGACGCTATATTTTCTGGCAATGAAAAGGATATTTTCTACTTTTTGGGGGAAGGAGCAGATCCGAAAGAAGTAGTCATAAAAAAATGCGGTTCCTTAAAACCATGTGTTCATGGTTCTGATGCACATACAAATAGTAAGATATTTGAACCAGATGATAAAAAGTACTGTTGGGTAAAAGCCGATCCAACTTTTAACGGTCTGCGTCAAATTATTTATGAACCCAAAGAAAGAGTACGCATTTCAACGATTAAACCAGAAACAAAGGCGGATTATCATGTAATAGATCATGGTGAACTAGATGATCCCGGCTGTCAAAGATCACCCATGTATTATTGGCGGTAAATCAACAGGTAAATCAATATTGCTCCATAATTTGGCACTTACAATTGATAAAAAGCAAGTAGATGAAAAGCTAAAAATAGCAAGCACTAGTACGAAATTACTTCCTAATATAAAAACATATTGGCTAGATGGAGCGGTCAGTACAACTCAGATAGTTGATAATGAACACAAAATTGTATATATACCTCAGACATATTTAAATCGATTAAGTGATGATAAAAATGAAGAAGTAACCGAAATTGATGGTATTATACAGGAAATAGTATTGCTTGACGACAAAGCAAGAGAAGCATATGCCACTGTTGAAAATGCTATCAAGGAATTTAAACCCGACTTAGCTAAGCAGATATTTGATTTGGTACAGATTCATGGTGAAATAGTCAAAATCAGTAACGATAAAAAGGAACTTGGTACGAATAGTGGCATTTTAAAGGAAATCGAAAAACTAAAATCACAAAGAGAAACATTATCAAAAGAACTTTCCCTATCTGAGGACGATATCAAAAATTATGATGATTCAGTCAAAAGAATGCAAAAAGCACAACAAGCCTTAGGAGTAATTCAAAAAGAAATCGAATACATAACAGCACTAGATACGATAGTCGAAGCCAAAACACTTACCCTTGAATTTTCAACCGAAACTTTAGCGTTGATAGAAAACGCGAAGACAGAAGCTCTTGATGCAGCTGTCACTTCATGGCGTTTATCAAAAGAAAACATTTTGAAAACTCTAAATGAGAAAAAAGCTAAGACAATTCAAGAAAGTACTGAGAGCTCGAAAATAGAGCAGGAATTGCACGATAAAATAGTGGGAAACGAAGCAATTGGGAAATTGAATAAATCCATTCATGAGGAAGAAGCCAAGCTGCAAAACTATAACAAGCTTGATGCACAAGAAAAATCAAAGGTTGAAATACTAACTAAGCTACTTGATAATGTCATAGCTTCAGTGGATTCTTTTTATTCTTGGCACACACAATATGCTAATGCGGTAAATAATAATCCTGATCTAAAATGCAGCGACTTGGAGTTTTCTGTCAATATTCGGTTTAGAAGCGTAGCCTATTGTAATACAGTTAAATCAATATTTGATAATAGAATTCTAAAATCCAGAAAAGATATTATTGACATAGATAAACCCGAGGATTGTACATTAACCAACATTAAGAAGCTAGTCATGGCTTGTTTAAACAGTGAATTACCGCTTGTTAAAAACTATACGCTTGAAACGGCATTACGAAACCTACTGGGCGATTGGTATAATATTACTTACAGCGTCAAAATGGATAACGATCCCATTGCACTGATGTCCCCAGGGAAAAAGGCATTAGTGTTACTTAAACTACTAATTAATCTAGCAGAGAGTAAGTGCCCTATCCTTATAGACCAGCCTGAAGATGATCTTGATAATCGCTCAGTGTTTGATGATTTGATCCCATTTATAAAAGAGAAAAAGAAAGAACGCCAGATAATTGTTGTAACTCATAATGCTAACGTTGTTTTAGGTGGTGATGCAGAGGAAATAATTGTGGCAAATCAAAACGGCAATAATGCGGAAAACAAAGAATTTCGTTTTGAATATCGCTCTGGTTCCATTGAAGATGATGCGCCTGTTTATGATGCTAATGGAAATGTAATAAAAGGAATACTCAACAAGCAGGGTATCCAACAACATATTTGTGATATCCTTGAAGGCGGAGAAAAGGCTTTTGATTTAAGGAAAAATAAATACCACATCTAAAACATAGCAAACGATGTTGGATGCATATCACTCAGCTTTGCTTGGAGGAAATGTAGTCGTGTAGTAAAATTGTTGTAAAACTCTACAAAACGACTATATGAGGAGATATAAACGCTTATAAAAAGAAACTCGGAAGGCATTAATTTTGCTGGCTTTTCGAGTATTGCGTTATAAAAAGATATAAGTGAATATAAAGGGAAATACCCCGTTTCACGGGTCTCGAAATCAGGTAGACGGCAACGTCTCGTGGGTTCGAATCCCACCTCTTCCGCCAAAAAAGTCCCTTGAAAATAATGAATTTTCAGGGGGCTTTCTTATACCTGGAATTCTATTTATAATGGCAATATAAACAGAAATAGTTGCAAAGGATTACAGCTAATACTCTTTTGTATACAGTATTATCTGACATTTTCAAAGTTAAGCCTCTTAATTATTGCCAACACACAGCGAAATGTATTATAGTATTACTTAGAGATATGAAGGAGCTGAGCATATGAAAAAAAGATGGCCAACTAGAAGCACAGTGACAGTGTTTCTTAGTGCGCTTATCCTGTTGATGGCGGCTACCGCTTATATCGAGTACAGTCGGGAGTTACGGGAACAGGAGCAGATGAAATATATCGCCGGCAACATCAGCACACAGACCTACGAGGTACTATATTCCAGACTCAGCAAGGTAGAGACGCTCAAGGCTCTTGTGATTAGAAACGACGGCGGAACCGAGGACTTTGAAAAGATTGCGCGGCTCATAGTCTCCGAAGGCTGCGTCCGCAATGTTCTTTTAGCTCCCGGAGGTGTGGTTTCCGACGTCTATCCGCTAACCGCGAACGAGGATGTCCTCGGGTACAATCTTTTGGGTCGTGGCGCCGGCGACAAGGAAGCACTAAGTGCTATTGTCAAGGGCGAGATGATTATGGCGGGACCCTTTGAGCTTGTGCAGGGCGGTATGGGTATATCGGGACGGCTGCCTGTCTATGTCGACGGCGCTTTCTGGGGCCTCGTTTCGATGACACTTGATTATCCTGAGGCACTGAATGGCATCAGTTCTATGCAGAATATAAAAACACAGGGCTTCGGGTGCGAGCTCTGGCGAATTAATCCGGATAACGGAAAAAAGCAAAGCATACTGTCCACAGATACAGCACTCAAAAAGCCCTCCAACGATAAGGCATTTTCAGTATTGAATGCCGAGTGGCATGTTACCGTTTATCCCGAAAAGCCCTGGTATGCTCACGGATTCTTCTGGCTTTGTGTGGCAGTCAGCCTGACGCTGGCAACTGTTGCGGCAATCGTTACGTCAAGCCTTCAGACTATCAGGAGCATGGACAAAGAAATGTCCGAATATCGCATCCGGGAACTGCAGACGCAGCTCGAGTACGACAGGATCAATGTGCTCTTAACGCAGATAAACTCACATTTTTTTCATCATACTCTCAACGCCATACAGGCGCTTATTGTGCTTGAACCGAAAACTGCCTACAAGATGACGGAGGATTTTTCAAGATTTATCCGTTTCAAGGTGGACAGCGTCGGCCTGCAGCAGGGCCTTGTGCCGTTTAAAGATGAGATGCGCTCCGTCCGAGCCTATGCGGATATGAACATCGTACAGCTCGGCGAGCGGCTCACGATGGAATACGATGTTTTTGACGCGGATTTTATGATACCTGTTCTGACTATACAGCCCATCGTGGAAAACGCCATCGAGCACGGGATAAAGCCGCATATAGGCGGCGGAAAGGTTCGGGTGAGCCTTCGCCAAGACGAAGACTATTATGAGGTGACTGTCACGGATGACGGCGAGGGCTTCACGCCCGGCGAGGAGAGCAGCGGCGCTTCAGTCGGCATCGCTAATATTAAGACGCGTATGGGCAAGCATTCCGGCTGCTCCATAAAAGTGGAAAGCGAGCCGGGAAAAGGCACGAAGGTAGTACTGCGATACCCAAACAATCTTCCCGGTGAGGATACAGTATGAGAACTATTCTTGTGGATGATATGCTGCTGGACATGCAGCTTTTCGAGCTGAAATGTGCGGATATGCCGGATTTCGAGATTGTCGGAAAATTCACCGACCCGAGGGAAGCGCTTGATTTTGCGCTGCACAACGTGGTGGATTTTGCCCTGCTCGATATCGACATGCCGGGTATGAACGGGATGGAGCTTGCAATGAAAATCAGAACGCTATGGCCCGGCGTCATAATCGTGTTCGTGACCGCACACCCGCGCTACGCTGTTGACGCACTCCGAATGAAGGCTGATTATGTGGTGTTCAAGCCCTTCGACAGAAAGGAGCGTGCGGACGTCCTTGAACGGGCCAAGCGGCGGCGGACCCGGCCCGACCGG
>JASDTK010000327.1:0-1517 GCA_041891555.1 Oscillospiraceae bacterium | reverse complement strand
ACCGGTCATCGCAGAAACGTCAGAAGCGTTCACGCACAGAATTACACTCCCGCCGTGTGAGCTTTCCAATAATAGCGCCCTCGCTTTATCGAGCATCAGGCGTGATTTAACAAGCTCGCCGAACGCCGGGTGATAGGCTCCGCCCAAAGCGGCTCCGCCGGAAAGCTCTTCCGTCGGTTTAAGGCCGTGGCGTATAACGGGTACTCCTGCTTCCTCAAACAGAGGCAGCACTTACGCACAGTAATCGACCGCTTCCTCGACTGTGTGCTCTCTATAAGTCCCTGCGCGCCACATATCGCAAAGCGGTGTATTCTCCACAATAACCGTTGGATAAATGCGAACTCCGTCGGGCTTAAGGGCAATGATTCTCTTTGCCGTCTCAATAGTTCGTTCCCTTGTGTCTCCGGGCAGTCCCGTCATCATCTGTAACATCAGCTCAAAACCATGCTTCTTTATAAGACGCGCCGATTTTTCGGTCTGCTCCGCCGTGTGCCCTCTGCCGGAGTGCTTAAGCACCTCGTCACACATGGACTGAGCGCCTAGTTCGATCGTCCTGATGCCGTAGCTTCTCAGCCTTTGGAGCGTTTCGGTGTCGATTGCATCCGGACGGGTGGAGAGTCGCAGGGATTTAAGGCTCCCATCATGTAAAAACGGCAAAGCCGCGTCCAAAAGCACATCTTGCTCTTTGACCGGTATTGCCGTGAAACTGCCGCCATAAAACGCCAGCTCAATATTCGAGTTTTCCGCTATCTTTGCTTTACCCTCAAGTATAGCTTTTTTGACCGATTCCGGTGTTGCGGGGGAACTCTCTCCTGAAATCCTGTGCTGATTACAAAAAACGCAGTTATTCGGGCAACCGAGATGCGGAACAAATACGGGTATGATGTTCCGTTTTGCCGTCATTTTGAAATCTCCTCAAGACCGTTCTTCGCTGCGTTCTGTTCTGCTTCTTTTTTCGTATGTCCGATGCCCACGCCTATAGGCTTGCCGTTCAGACTTACCTGCATTGTAAAGCTCTTGTTATGGTCGGGACCTTCCTCGTTTAAAAGCTCATAGCTGAGAACCTGACCGGATTTGCGCTGCACATACTCCTGAAGCGCTGTTTTGTAGTCGCTGACGGGGCGAGTCTCCATCGCCGGCAGTTTTGAGAGAATGTATTTATCAATAAAGCTCTTGGCGACTTCAAGGCCGCCGTCAAGGTACATTGCGGCAATTATCGCCTCAACGGCGTCCGCAAGTATGGACTCGCGGGCTCTCCCGCCGGTGTGCTCCTCGCCCCTGCCAAGCTTAATAAACATTCCGAGATTTAAAAGCTTTGCAACCTCGTAGAGGCTCGTTTCGCAGACAAGCTCCGCCCGAATTCTGGTCATCTGCCCCTCCGGCATTTTTGGATATGACAAATACAGGTGGCTTGCCACCACCTGTCCGAGAACGGAGTCACCCAAAAATTCCAGACGCTCGTTGCTCATGAGTCCCGCGCCTTTGTTTTCATTTGCGTAGGAGCTGTGGCTTAAAGC
>JASDTK010000326.1:0-1519 GCA_041891555.1 Oscillospiraceae bacterium | reverse complement strand
GCCTTATATGGTGCGCTACGAGGACGAAATTACAATGACAGTCAAGGATGAGCAGAATTTTTTGGACGCAGCCATCAACGACCCCAAAAAAGTTATGATTGCGGCCTTCATTAGCGGAAAGCTTGTCGCTGATATTGGACTATATGGCGTTGAACCCTTTGAGCGATTCCGCCATCGTGCCGGATTAGGAATGGCAATATACCGGGAATTCTGGGGCCTTGGAATAGGTTCCGCGCTCTTGGGTGCCCTAATTGAATTTGCATGGAAAGCGGGCTACGAACAGCTCGAACTTGAAGTCATTTCTGATAACGAACGTGCCGTCGCGCTGTATGAAAAATTCGGTTTTGAAATATTCGGCACACGAAAAAACACCCTTAAATATCGCGACGGACATTATAGCGGCGCATATCTTATGATGAAAAAACTATAAAGTAAAGCCGCAGCCCAATGGGTTGCGGCTTTACTTATACCATTTTTTCCTGCTTAATCTTTTTATCAATGACGTGACGGGAGGCAAGCTCTTTCAGAACGTCCTCATTTTTTATGTCCATTTCGACCATCATAACCATAACGTGATACAGTAGGTCCGAAACCTCGTAAACCGTTTCGGTCTTGTCATTGCCCTTGGCGGCAATAATGACCTCGGTGCACTCCTCGCCGACCTTTTTAAGTATTTTATCCAGACCTTTTTCAAAAAGGTAGCTCGTGTAGCTTCCCTCTTTATTCTCGGTTTTTCGGCCTTCAATCAGCCTGTATAAGCTGTCGAGCGAAAATTCCTGCTGGCTTTCACTCTCAAAAACCTTGTCAACAAAGCAGCTGTCGTTCCCCAGATGACAGGCGGGGCCAGCCTTTTTGACCAAAACAACAAGTGAGTCGCGGTCGCAGTCGGCGGTAATATCGACTATTTCCTGGACATTTCCGCTCGTTTCTCCCTTGCGCCAAAGCTCCTGCCGTGAGCGCGACCAGAAACAGGTTCTGCCCTCCCGCATCGAAATTTCAAGGCTTTTGCGATTCATATATGCAAGAGTCAGCACCTTTTTTGTGTTGCAGTCGGTAACTATTGCGGGGATGAGGCCCTTTTCATCAAATTTAAGCTCGTCTATACTTAACATATAGGTTCTCCTGTTATTATAATCTCACTGGTATGCCGTTTACACGGAGCTCCGCCTTCAAATCCGGTATTCTGACCTCTCCGAAGTGGAAAATCGAGGCCGCGAGCCCGGCATCCACCTTAGGGAGCGTTTTGAAAAGCGTAATGAAGTCTCCGATACAGCCTGCTCCGCCCGAAGCGATGACGGGAACGGAAACCGCGTCGCAGACCGCCTCCAGCATCTCAAGGTCGAAGCCGCACTTGACCCCGTCCGTGTCAATGCTGTTAAGCACGATCTCTCCCGCTCCGTGCGAGACGCCGCTTCTTATCCATTCAATGGCGTCAAGTCCGGTGTTTTCGCGCCCTCCTCTGGCAAAGACTATAAAACGCCCGTCAACGCGCTTTACGTCCGCCGAAAGAACTACGCAC
>JASDTK010000325.1:2910-8713 GCA_041891555.1 Oscillospiraceae bacterium | reverse complement strand
GTATGTGCGGCGGCAAGCGGACGCTCTTTCGCCGGGCGTGGGGTGCTCTCAAAAATGTCCAAGTGGCAGAAAAAACCGTTTGACCCGTGGACAGCTTTTCCGCTCAAGCAGCTGCTTACCGTCGCTTCCCGGCTTGCCTATGTCGATGAAACCGCAGGGGTGAAGCTTAGAAAGGACTTGGAAAAGGCCGGACTTCCTATCACGCCGCAGGAGTACACAGCCCGGAAATATCTTATCGCTGCTGCGGGCATCAGTCTGACGGCGGTATGTTTTATCTGCCGCTTCTATTTTGGAGTGTTTATCATCCTGCTTGCGACGATTTTTGCCCTGATGAAGCAGCGCGACGCGCTGAACGCAAAAGTCCGGAGGAAGGAACTTGCAATTTCACAGGAAATGCCCCGCTTCGTTCGGACGCTCTGCCGCAGCCTGCAAACTGACCGCGATCTTGTAAGCGTCATTGGCTCGTATCGAAAGGTTGCGGGGCCGGAGCTTGGCGGCGAACTGGATATTCTTCTCGTTGAAATGCAATCCGGCAACGTCCAAAGCGCCCTCGTTCATTTTGAGAACCGTATCGGTTCACCGGAGGCGTTCAGGCTTTGTGCTGCGCTCAGCGATATGAGCCTCGGCGTCGATCAAACGGCGACGCTCTCCTACATGGCCGACGATATGGCGCGTTCGGTCAAGGAAAACATAAAAAGAGAGCTTTCTCTGAGGCCGGGGAAAATGCGCAGGACGTATTACCCGGCCATCGGCGTGTGTATCGCCATGATTCTGTATGTCCTCGTCGCGTACGTTATCCATAATCTCAACAATATTGTGTAAAGGAGCAAAACAACATGAAAAATCGTATTCAGTCCATTCGCGGGAAAATCCATGACACAGGCAGCAAGGCGGTATCCGTCCTGAAAAGCAACAAGGGGGAGCTTGCCACATCCACCATCGGCGGCATCATCGTCGGCGTGGTCATTGTCGGTCTGCTGATCGTGGCCATCAATCAGTTTTTCCCCAATTTTTTCTCGGACATGTTTGACAAAATGGCCGACAAGCTCAACGGCAACTGGTAAAGGAGGGCGCGGCATGGCGGTTGTGAAACGACTTCGATGCCTGCTGCGGGAGAAAAAGGGCGACGAGGCGGTTTCTTTTCTCATGACAACCGCCATGCTCGTTCTGATCTTCGCCGTGCTGGTGTCGGCCATGATCTACATCATGCAATACTACAACGCAAGCTACATGTGCCGCCGCGTGGTGCGCAGCATCGAAATCACGGGCGTATACGACGAGGCAGAAACCCGGAACATTGTTGCTTGGATGCAAAGCGCCGACTTGGAAAACGTCAATGTTCAGGTGGATGCCGCGTATTACAGCGGCACGAAAATCCAGCTTCGGCAGACCTTCAGCGTAACCCTCACAGGCAGCTACCGCATTACCATTCTGACGCTCGGCGGAAATCCCGTTGCGCTGGACTTGCCGATCACGGTCAAGGTGGCCGGAATGAGCGAGGTATACTGGCGGTGATGAAAAAACTTATAAGAGACAGGGCCGGGGGTATCTCGGTTATTTTTATCGGCTTGGTGTTCTTCCTCATTATGATTGCTTTTTTCATTATGGAGACGGGAGCCGCCTATGAAAATTACTACGACGCGGAAACCATTCTTCAAAGAAGCTGCAACAGCGCGGTTGAGAAAAACATGCTGGACGCCTACCGCGCCGACAACATTCTGCGTCTGGACGTATCGGCGGCAAAAGCGGATTTTTACAGCTATCTTTCTTCCGACATGCCGGAGAAATATACTGTGACGGTCAATTCCATCACAGGCTCGGCAACGCCTCCGGCCCTGACCGTCACGGGAACGGTCACGTTCTCGACGCTCTTTGGGCAGTACGGATTTGACGATTTCACCTTTGATTTCACCGTACAGTCCACGAACTACCGAACGGAGCAACAGCCATGAATGACATCCCCATCCTTATAAACGCCGCCGCTCTGATTTACGGCGGCGTAATTGATTTCAGGCGGCGGGAGATCCCGAACGTCGTCCCCCTCCTGCTGTTACTCTCAGGTTTTTTGAGCCTTTCCATCTTTTGGCGTATAATGGGGCTAGTCATTCCCGCCGCGCTGCTGTTCATAGCGGCGAAGCTCACACGAAGCAAAGTCCCCGGAGGCGATTTCAAGCTGCTGTGTGCCCTTGGTTTTGCCTGTGGGTTGCCGGAACTGGCGGCAATCATTCTCTTGTCCGGTATCGGTGCTGTTTCCTATGGCTTTATCAAGCGTCTGCCGTTAAAGCGTCATATTCCCCTGTGCTCCTACGTTGCCCCGGCCTATCTCACCCTTCACGTTATCGCGTTTGTGCTGGAAAGGGGTGGGAGCATGTAAAACTTAAAAAGCTACCCGAATATTATTTTTGATTGGAGGCTCGTTATGAAGAAAAGAATCTCTGTGCTGCTGGCTGTCGCAATGTTCGTCAGCGCCTTTTGCATGACAGGCGCGGCGGCAGACACGACCGGCACAGCTACAACCAATACTTCCGCGACGGACACCGCCGACATTGGTTCCGACGTACTCACCGTGAAATACAACGGTGAAACGATTATTTTTCCCGATGCGCAGCCCTTTGTAGACGAAAACAACCGGACGCTCATCCCCGTGCGCTTCGTTGCTGAGACGATGGGTGCGGGTGTGAGTTGGAATCAGGAAGCACAGACCGCCGTGATCGAACAGAACGGCATTACGATCATGGTGCCGATTGGCAGTGATACGATCACAGTAACAAAGGACGGCAGTACAAGCGCAGTCAAAATGGACACGGCGGCGATTATCAAGGAAGAACGAACTTATGTACCTATTCGTTTTGTGGCCGAAGCTCTTGGCGCATGGGTGAGTTATTCCAACCTGTTTACCACCGTTCAGATTTACCGTGACGTACTGGCCCCGGAGGAAATTACCCGGCTCCACAGCTATTATGATATGTCTTGGGAAGAACATTGCGAGGCAGTAGGTTATGAATCTACTAGTACGGATGAAGATCGAGAAGCACGTTATCCTCAAGTCGCATACTTTACCAAGACCTATGGTTTTGAGAATGCAAACGAGTGGAAGCTTCGTAATCCTAACGGGATTGAAGTTCTAACACAGCCGGCCCGGACACCAACTGACTACGTCGGGGTGGTCTCCGGATTAACGTATACTTTCGGAACACAGCCGGATATTGACTTTGCAAATCTGATTCTTGCCGAAGCGCGTGGCGTTAAGGATGAAATAAACAGCGCTGGGAAGGTAAATATCTCGTTGAAAACTGACCTGTCCTGTGTTTACTTTTCCCGCCACTCCAATGCTGCGGGTACTTATGTCCGGGGTGTGTTGACCGTAAAAATTCCTGAATATGCGGATATTTCCTGGATTGAGAAGAACTACGACTTTATATCAAACCCAAAATCCGGTGAAATCCGTGACATTGATGTTGAAGTCTATGTAAACACATTTACCAGTAATGTGCATTGGAGCAGTATGACTGCTCTACACTAAAGGAGGAAATCTATATGAAAAAAAATCAATCCCGACTACTGTCGGTGATAATTATGCTGGTGCTGGTGGTATCGTTTGGTACACCAGCACTTGCTGTAGTATCTGATTATGACGAACAATACTTAACAGACGAACAACAGCAAGCTATTCAAGATGCGACCGATGACTGGTGGGACGCTTACAATGCCGGAGATGAACAAGGAATGGCTGACGCTCACCAAGCCGCCGAAAACGAACGCGCCACCGAACAGTATTCCGGCGGCGATGACGGCTCGGAATATAACCCGTGGGGTGACGACGACAGCGGAGGCGGTTACAGTGGCGGCGACGATGATTATTCCTACACCCCTGCTACCTACACCATAACAGCCACAGCAGGAACGGGCGGCAGCATCAGCCCAAGCGGTTCAACCTCAGTCACCGAGGGCAACAGCATGAATTACACGATCAAGGCAAACTCCGGCTATACAATTTCAGACGTCAGAGTGGATGGCTCGTCAGTAGGCGCGTCATCCACTTATACTTTCAGCGGCGTTTCATCTTCCCATAGTATCAGCGCAACCTTCGCATCCGCCGCGTCTCTCAGCGTGGGCGGCGTCACGCTTGGCGACGGCGGTTCCGGGACACTCAAATCGGGCGTAACCAAATCCGGGTACGGGATAACGGTGAACCTGCCCGTCACAGCCTCTTACGTCAGCGGAACGACGGTAACAGCCAGCTATGACTTCACTTCGGCCAAGACCGTTTCGCTTGAAAATGTCGGCGGCACATGGCAGTTCCCCGTCAACAGCTCAAGTGTAGCGGGAGCCAGAAAAATCTACATCCCCGTGGAAACCAAAGACGGAACCTATACGATCACCTTTAACATCAAAGCGTTAGACCCGCAGGCCACGGCGCTTGCTGGTTACAATGTTTACCTGACAGATACAAAAAGCATTGCAATCACAATTGACGGCTCCATGTATGAAGATGACTTTACAGGAAACTCCTGACGAGCATCGAATATAGCCAGGGCGTTTCATCCGCAACCCTCAGAGAGAACGGGCGGCAGGCATTTATGCCTGCCGCTTTACTCTAAACGAAGACTTCAATTAAAAGGAGGTTTATCTATGTTCGACGGATTACCCGACGCTTGCCTGACACTTAACCCCAACAGTGGCACTCTTATTTACATCGAACGTGGGCAAAGCGGATATTACACATCCAACTGGGACACCGGCAATCCCGAACAAAACCGCCGTATTGCCGATGAATACAATCAAAAGCGCGGCATTACAAAGGCACAGGAAGAGGCAATGAGAAACGGCAGCATGTTCGGATGGGATACGACTGCCGCTGATCCGAAACGTTACGAGAGTCAGACGCCGCTAGAGATTAATGAAGGTTATGCCATCATACAACGGGAAAGCGTCGGCGGGATAGAAATTGTTCTCGGAGAGAGCACCACTTCCCCCGATATGTATGTCACATGGCGGCGCACGCCGGCCCATGAGCATCACGGCAAGCCTGAATACTATTGGGGACATTATTTTCAGGATAAGACACGCGCAGAGTCCGACTTCAATCAAAGGATCGAGGATGAAAAGTTACAAAACAGTTCCCAAAAACGGCATGAGCCGGAAAGGTAGGTGTAAGGCATGGCAAAGGAACAACCCCGTATGGCGGACCATTGGGAGGTCAAATATGCGGTCTGTGTCGGCGGGCATGAGGTTGTATTCGCCGAGGACCAACGCGATCAGGAACATCCATACTTCATTGGCGATTGCAGCTATGAAAACCCGTTTGGTGTGCCGGAATACAAAAACTGCATCGGCACGTCGGATTATCTGGAGGCTGTAGCCGAATTTGCCAACCGGATAAAAACACAGGCGGAGCTGGTCCGACAGACGCGCGCCGAACGTGGCATCAGTAATTTACCGCTTACCCGTGACGCCTGTCTCTCGGGTGGGCTGGGCGATAACATTGAAGGCAAGCTCGTTGTCATCCGTCCGGAGATCATGCAGGATGACAAGCGAACGGCGGATTACCAATATTTCGTTGCCGAGTATGGCAACGGCTGCCGGGCGGAGGCGTTGGGCCTTGGCGTTTTCGGTCAAAACCTGTACACAGGAAAACGCGAGCGATGGGAACGCCCGGACATTCTCGGCATAGCTGATCCCGAAAAGCTGCCGGAGTGGGCAAAGGACCGGCTGAAGGCTCTGCAATCAGAAAAGCAGACGAGTACCCGTCCGAAAAAGAAAACAGAAATAGTGCAAACAGGCGACACTCAACTTCGGTTGG